>JADFVM010000249.1 GCA_015222555.1 Pseudomonadota bacterium | reverse complement strand
TTAAAAGGGAGGTTATTCAATGTCACACCATAAAAGAGGAGAGTGGAAAAGCGAGCTGGGATTTATCCTGGCGGCTGTCGGATCTGCCATTGGTCTCGGAAATATCTGGCGTTTCAGTTACATGGCCTACGAAAATGGCGGCGGCGCATTCCTCATTCCTTATATTGTGGCCCTCTTAACGGCAGGTATCCCGCTTTTACTCCTTGAATTTGGAGTGGGACATGAAAGAATGGGCAGTGCGCCACTGGCCTTTGCCAAGATAAGTAAACGGTGGGAGTGGCTTGGCTGGTGGGCAGTTATCTTTGTTATGTTCGGCATTGTCCTTTATTACACCGTCGTCATTGCATGGTGTTTGAACTTCTTTGTGTATTCCTTTGATCTCAGCTGGGGTGATGATCCCAACAGTTTCTTCTTCGACCAGTATTTAAAGGTTTCTGATTCACCCTCCTCATTCGGTGAAATAAGAACGCCCATATTCTTTGCACTCCTTGTCATATGGGGGCTAAACTGGGCTATCGTATACAGAGGGATCGATAAGGGGATTGAGATGGCAAACAAGATATTTATGCCCCTTCTCTTTATTCTTACAACCGTCCTCGTTTTCTGGGCCCTGTCCCTCGATGGCGCCATGACGGGCATAAAAGCCTATTTAACGCCTGATTTTTCAAAGCTAACAAAGCCAAAGGTCTGGATAGATGCCTACAGCCAGATCTTCTTTACCTTGAGCCTCGGTTTCGGGATTATGATCGCCTACGCAAGTTATCTGCCGGAAAAAACGAATATAACTAAAAATGCCCTTATTACGGTTATTCTAAACAGCGGTTTTTCAATCTTTGCGGGTTTTGCTACCTTCGCACTTTTGGGTTATATGGCAGGACAGGAAGGGAAGGAAATCTCCGACGTCGTCTCACAGAGTATCGGCCTTGCCTTTGTGGCCTATCCCAAGGCGATGACACTTTTACCGGGCGGCAATTATTTCGGGGCCATCTTTTTCTTCAGCCTCGTCGTTGCCGGTCTGTCCTCATCAATTTCCATTATAGAAGCCTTCGTCTCTGCCGTCGTTGATAAGTTTGGTGTCAATAGGCATAAACTCATCACCTTTCTCTGCATTACGGGCTTCATCGGCTCTGTTGTCTTTACCACACAGGCCGGTCTTTTATGGCTCGATATTGTGGACCATTTCATCACCCATTATGGCCTTGTCGTTGTTGGAATTTTAGAGTGCTTTCTTGTGGGATGGTTTTTCAACCTGGAGCTCATAAGAAAACATGTTAATAAAGTTTCCTCAATAAAGCTTGGGGCATGGTGGGGATTCCTGATCAGATATTTTGTGCCCACCATCCTTTTTATCATTTTAATCGGCGATCTCATTTCAGAATTTAAGAAGCCCTATGGAGGATATACCTGGGCCTCTGTCATCGTTATCGGCATGGACTGGCTGCTTGCCACCTTAGTGGCTGCCTTTTTTATCGCCTCAAGGCCATGGCGGACTGAACGGCACAATGAAAAGGGCAGGTCTGTAGAAAGTTACTAAAGGGTGTGTCCGGCAAGAGAGCGCAAAAATATAAAGGAACCTCTAAACACCCTGTTGCCCATATGAAATGAAGCCTTCGACTGGCTCAGGGAGATTATCTATGAAAACAAATATTCTTTCCCTTTCATGCTGAGCCCTTCGGGAATATCAGGGCAGGCTCTGTTGGGGCATAAAACCGATTAGTAGAACAGCCTGTTAAGTATTGTCGGGAGCGGATCGTTATGAGGTTAATTTTAATTGCTGGTTCTGAACAGAAATCATGATGGGTACTACCTGGAGAGTTCATAACTGAATGATTTTACGGTGCCATCTTCGAATGTAATGGTAACTCTCTGGACTTTTTCTTTTATCTGACCGCCTCTTAGGGGTATCTTTGCATCCATGTAAAGGTATGTCCATGTATCCAAACCTCTGTCATTCTTTCCCAGTAATTGCGGGTCTCCAAAAAGCCTGTTAATAGCCTCTTTTTTGGTTTTATCCTTTTCTATTAATTGTATCTGATCAATAGTGAATGCTTTCCCGCTTTTCAGATGAATGGGAGCACAGGCGACAATAAAGAGAAGGATGCATAATATTAATATCTGTTTCATAGTCCAGACACTCAAAATGACAGGTTTTTTGTTTACACTAGTCGATGGTTGAATTGTTAATATTAATAATAGCTTACTTCTTTGTTTTGTCAAGTTCAGATAGAATAATCTGGAAATAATATAGCCGCTTTCTTGACAATTTCAGATGCTGTGATAATCTGAAACTAATAACATTCCCGGATTTCACGAGCCTGAATCTTAGTGGATGAGTCAAGATTGATGGAAAGTGACCATGTTGAAAATACTGCATCAAACAATAATCCTTGTACTTTCTTTAACCCTTCTCATTACATTCTCTTTCTCAGCAACAGCGAAATCTGATGAAGGCCTGTCTTCAAGTAGACCTGATAAACTGAAAATCAATAGAAATAAGGTCAAACTTCAAATCCCCGAAAAATTCAAAGAAGGCCCTTTTAAAACAGAAAGGTGGTTAACCCTTCCTGAGGGCTTTGAAATCACCCTGTTTGCTGCGGGCCTTGGAAAAGTGCGCTTCATGGTAGTCGGCGATGATGGACATATTTATGCCACCGTTCCTAAAAGCGGCAAAGTTCTCGTCCTCCCTGATAAAAACAGAGACGGTGTGGCCGATGAGATCTTCGTTTTTGCCAGTCGTCTTGACCGCCCTCATGGTCTGGCCTTTAGAGGGAAAGATCTTTTTGTTGCTGAGACAGGCCGCATTTTAAAATTGACAGATAATAACGCTGACCTGAAAGCCGACAAGATAAAGGTGATAAGTGAAGACGTTCCCCCCGGTGGCGGTCACTGGACAAGGACTCTTGTCATCGGTGATGATGACATGCTCTACCTTTCTGCCGGATCGAGCTGTAATATCTGTATTGAAAAGGATATAAGAAGGGCCGCTATTTTACGTTATCCGCTGTCAGGTGGTAAGGGAGAGCTTTATGCAAAGGGTCTTAGAAACAGCGTGGGTCTGGCCTTTCATCCCAAAACAAAGGAATTGTGGGCAAGCAATAACGGCAGGGATCGGCTCGGTGACGATCTTCCTCCGGAAGAGCTCAATCGTATCATCTATGGCGGTGACTACGGCTGGCCCTATTGTTACGGCCAAAAAATTCCCGATCCCGATTTCGGAAATGACAAGCGATGCCGTAGCACAATTGCACCTGTCGTTGAGATGCAGGCCCATTCGGCGCCACTGGGCATAAACTTTGGTTTTGGGCTGGATTTCCCGGACTATTTAAAAAACATGCTTTATATCGCCTTTCACGGCTCATGGAACCGGTCAAAACCAACGGGTTACAAACTGATCGGTATCCCCTTTAAAAATGGTTTTCCCGCAGGTCCGCCTGTTGATATTGTAACAGGCTGGCTTCAGGGAAGAAAGAAATGGGGCAGGCCGGTGGCACCGCTGGTCGGTAGTGACGGTGCACTTTATCTTTCCGATGACTCTGCTGGGGCCATCTACCGTATAAATCCTGTCAAGAAGAAGTAGGATTCCCGTTTTCCCCTGATCAAGCCCTGCAACGATCTGGTAATTCCCGTCAAAGTAGAATATGATGGTGAAGTTTAATAAATTTTGGAGCATAATGTCCGGTCATGAGTTCTAAAGAAATATTTCTGGGAAGACAACCCATCCTGAATAGAAAACAAAGCCTTGTGGCCTACGAATTGCTGTTCAGGCAGTTGAAAAAATGGTCCAGGAATCAACTCTTACCATGGATAAAATTTTCGATGCTCAGCTGGAGGCGATTACCTGGACAAACAGGCGGGTCGAATCTTTATAAGCCTGCCTTTTAATAGGCTATAGACTGACAAGTAAAGAATCCACAACGTGAATCTTGTCTCCCCTTGACCAATGACTTTAATTAATATACCTTGTACAACCTTATGAAAATACATCTACACTTAAATCTTCAAGAAGAGAGAGGAAGGAAAGGACGGGCTTCTTTTTGCCTCCTTATTGTCTTCTTTCTTTTATTGCCGTCGACGGTACATGCCGGTGAGGCCGTGAGGTTAAATGTGTTGACCTCATTTCTTCCCATTTACATATTTACAAAAAATGTAGTGGGTGAGAGAGAGGGGATCAGCGTCGATCTGCTGATTCCCGGTGATGTGGGTCCCCATGATTACCATATGAGGCCCAGTGATATGAGGCGGCTTGGCCGTGCCGATATGATCATAATCAATGGGCTCGGTATTGAAGACTTTCTTGGAGATGCCATGAGAAATAAATCCTATGAGAGTGCAGGGACTCTTAATCTGATTCCCAATAGATGGGATGATCATAACCATGATCATTACCATGAAAGTAATTTTAATCCCCATACATGGGTAAGCCCAAAAATGGCCATCTTACAGGTATCGAATATTGTTGGTTTTTTGTCCAGCCTCGATCCTGCCGGAGAAGATGAATACAGAATAAACGCAGAGGCCTATATAAAAAAAATACAGCAAATCCAAACCAAAATGGAGGAAGCGGTCAAAGCTCTGAAAAAGAAAAAAATTGTGACCTTCCACAATGCCTTTGACTATCTTGCCAGAGATTTGGGCCTGGAAATCGTTGACGTCATCTATAAGTCCGCTGTAGAAGAATTATCTGCCGGTGAGATGGTTAAAATAATTGAGTTGATCAAGAAGGAAAAGATCAGCGTTATATTCTCCGAACCGCAATTTCCCAGGAGAATGGCTGAACTGCTAGCCAGGGAGAGCGGGGCAAAGGTTTACTCGTTAGATCCTGTGGCGACTGGAGAAATAAATGCAGATTACTATGAAAAAGCGATGCGCAAAAACATAACAGTTTTGGAGACAGCGTTGCAGTAGCTTGGTGAAATCCAAATCCCTAAGTACGAATTTGGGTAAAAGAAGATTGACTTACCAGTCAATATTTTTTTACAATGAGAAATGAAAATAATGATCAATTTCAAACGAGAGGGGCCTATGGTACAGGAAAGGATTAACGAGTTTGCAAAATATATAGAAAAAAAGGGCTTAAAAACAACTCAGCAAAGAAATGACATCATCAGGACATTCCTGAAAAGCGGCGGTCATCTTAGTGTCGATGACCTGCATCAAAAGGTTAAAAAAGTCAATCCAAGGGTAGGCTATGCAACTGTTTACAGGACCTTAAAACTGCTGTCCGAAAGCGGTGTGGCGGTAGAGAGACATTTTGACGACGGACATACGCGCTATGAACACCTGGAGCCCGAAGAACATCACGATCATCTCATATGTATTAAATGCGGCGATATCATAGAATTTGAAGACAAGAATATTGAGTCTCTCCAGGAAAAGGTCGCCAAAAAACATGGGTTCAGGGTGGTAACGCACAACCTTGAAATGTATGGCTATTGTAAAAAATGTAATGGTAATACCTGAATTCTGCAAGTGGGCCGAGGTCAGAGGCTGGTGAAACAGGTACAGAGGCAAGGTGGCAAGCGGTTTTCAGCGCAGGCGCAGCGGGCTGCGTTGAGCATGAAAATCGTGAAGCTAACACAGCCTATCTGCCTGAATCG
>JADFVM010000248.1 GCA_015222555.1 Pseudomonadota bacterium | reverse complement strand
GAAGTCTTTTTTGAACAACCGGGTGTTGCACTTCAAATGTGAATCCAAGATCTACTGTTGCACTTCGAATGTGAATGTAGGAGAGGGAACATACAATAAGACATATAAAAGGAAGAACAAAATGTCCTTGCAAACCACTCCTAACACCTCCAGCATATGTACATTCACAGTACATATACTGACCACTCAATGCCTAAAAAAGCAGTACTTTTCCCCACACAAAAACAACAGCCTCAACTTTTCTCTTTAGTTTTACACCGTTACACAACTGACCGACTTTTGGCACACCCTCTGCTCTATATAGAGATAAATAAAAAATAAGGAGGGAATTATGAAAGCGGAAGTGAAGAGATTAAACATTTTTGAACAGATCGGTACTTGCCTGCTGAGCCTGCTGGTTCTGACAGGATTGATCCTGGCATTAACCATCCCGGGAAAGGCAAATGCAGCAGGATTGCTAATTGCGGATGGAGGATTTGGAGGTGTGCTGGAATTAAAGGAACATGAGATAAAGGTGACAATAAATAATGGTATCGCCATCACGCATGTTAAGCAGGTTTTTCTTAACACTGAGAACCGGCAGGTCGAGGCGCTCTATACATATCCCGTACCAAAAGGTGCATCCGTAGCCAACTTCAGTATGTGGATCAACGGAAAGGAGATGGTCGGAGAAGTGCTCGAAAAGGAGCGGGCACGCCAAATCTATAATAGTTACAAGAGCAAAAGGAGGGATCCGGGGCTGCTTGAGCAGGTCGATTACAAGACCTTTGAAATGAGAATATTCCCCATCAATGCCGGTGCGGAACAGAAAATCGAGGTTACTTACTATCAGGAGCTTGATATCGATCATGACAGGGCCACCTATGTCTATCCCCTGGCAACGGTGACCAGAAATGATGTGGACTCACGTGTCACAGGCAAATTCGCCATAGATGTGGAGGTTAAGTCTGCCGTCTCTATCGTAGCGATGGAAAGCCCGAGCCATGGGGATGCCTTTGTTACGGCCAGACACTCAGACAGATATTCCTCAGCCAGCCTGGAAACACCAGGGGGAAGCTTGGCAAAAGATGTGGTGGTAAGTTACAACATATCCCGTCCAAAGACAGGAATTGACTTAATCACGTCCAAGCCGGATGGTGAAGACGGATATTTTCTAATGACCTTAACTGCCGGTGAGGAGCTTGCAAAGCTTGATACGGGAATGGATTATGTCTTTGTTATGGATATATCGGGCAGCATGAGAGATGACAGGAAGTTGATCCTGTCCAAAAACTCTGTTGAAGCGTTCATAGATGAACTGGGCGACGATGACCGCTTCGAAGTCATGACTTTTAATGTAAGTCCCTTGCCACTGTTTAACGAGCTCCGTCCCGCTAACGAAAAGATGAAGCGGGAGGCAAGCATATTTATGGGCTCATCGAAGGCTAATGGCGGAACAGTCCTTGCTCCGGCAATCAATACGGCATACAGATACAGCGATCCTGACAGGACGCTTAATGTAGTAATTCTCAGTGATGGAATGACAGAGCAGCGAGAAAGGCAAACACTGGCTCAACTCATCCAGACACGCCCGAGGAATGTACGTGTTTTCTGCATTGGCATTGGGAATGAGGTCAACAGGCCTCTTCTCGAACAGATGGCAGAAGACTCAGGTGGTTTGGCTTCATTCATTTCTCGTGGTGACAACTTTAAAGCCCAGGCCAAGGGGTTTCGACGTAAATTAATGCGGCCTGCTGCAACTGATGTTGAAATAGACTTTGGCAGACTGGGCGTTTATGATGTGGAGCCTAAAAAATTACCCAGCCTCTATCACGGCTCCCCAATACGGATCTATGGTCGATATGCCGGAAATGGTGAGACAGATGTTACGCTAAAGGCAAATGTCCAGGGACGTGAAATAAAAGAGGTAGCCAAACTCACCTTCCCGAAAAAGGATGATGACAATCCTGAGATTGAAAGAATGTGGGCCTGGAAACGTATCGACCAACTCCTGAAGGGTGCAAACAGGACAGGCTCACGCCAGCCGGTGATTGACGAAATCGTACAACTTGGGGAAGGATACTCAATTGTTACTGAATATACCTCTTTTCTTGTACTTGAAAATGACGCTGAATATTCGCGCTGGAAAATTGACCGCAAAAACAGTTTGAGGTTGAATCGTGACCGTCAGGCTCAGGATAAGCGAAGCCGGCAACTGGAGAGCATCAGGAATAAAGCAGTATCAGACCTTGGACCGCAACCATCGGTTCAGAAGCCTGCCACAGAAAAGACACAAAGAACTCAACGTGTATCACCTGCGCCGAGTACAAACAGTACTCCAGAACAAACAAAGGTTCAAAATTCATCGAGCCCTCAAAAAAGAAGCTGGGATTTCGACATGGGATCGGGACCTGTTGGGCCATTATTTGTTGGCGCTGCAGCCTGGTTAAGACGCAGAAAAAAAATGCGGAAATAAATCAAATATTTTCCCGTAGACCTCCCCGTGCACATGGGGAGGTCTACTTAATGAATTAGCGCAGGAGAATATCGAATGAACAATCCGACGATGAGCGATACTAAGGCCCTGGTGTGCAATGAAGAAAAACATGGGCCTCCAAAGGGGAGTCCCAGAAAAGGAGAAATGATGCTTTGGGCATCTCTGCTGGCCCTGGCGAACCTCTCTCTTTTAAATGGCAAAGCATCAACAAACCTTGCCTTTTTCCTGCCCGACGTTGAGGGCGGCCAGTGGTGGCGAGTGTTCACATTTCCCTTCGTCCATGTAAGCTGGTACAACCTTATTCTTGACGGCAGTGCTTTTTTACTGCTTTATCACGGGATAGAAGAGGAGAAAAGATCAAAGCGATTGTTCTATGTTTTAATCCCCACAGTGACGAGCCTTCTTTATCCACTCTTATTTTCACCGCTCATTGAAAGATCCGGACTCTGCGGCCTCTCCGGCTGTGCCCATGGCCTCATGGCGATTACCGGCCTTGAGCTGATCAGACGTTACCCCAAAGGAGACTTTCTGCATAAGACAGGGTTGATTTATTTTTTAACTGTATTTGTAAAAAGTATTATTGAGGCAACTACGGGGCAGGTTCTTTTTGCGGGGCTTCATTTTGGTGATGTGGGGCTGCCTATAGCAGAATCTCATCTGGGTGGGCTACTGGGAGGGATAGTAATATTTTTCTTTCTCAATAGGAAGAATGGCCTGATTAGAAATAATTACTAATGTGAATTCAGAAAATCAATGAAAATTCGAATTGTCTCTTTCGGCTTTTCTTCCTGAGGCGCATGTCCACAGTTTTTGATAATCTCGAGCCTTGAATCTGGCAGGTCATTATTGAGGCGCTCGCCAAATTGTAGTGGAATAATGCTATCCTCCAAGCCCCAGACGATCAATACGGGGATATCGATTTCTCCATATCGTCGAGATAACTTATCCAGGTCTGCCGGTATCATCTGCCTGGCCGTCTCGATAATAGCATGCCGGCCACCCGGTTCATCGAGGGGTTTTGAATAGGCCGACACCGCCTCTTTAGTGATCTGCTTTTCATCCAGATAGGCCTCTTTCATCATCGACAAGACCTGAACCCTGGCGGGAATCAAAACACTCGCTCTTCCCACAAGAGGTATCCTCAGTATATGCACAAAGGGTGGCAGCACCTGTTCATAGGCCACGCTATCGAGAAGGATCAATCGCTTCAGTCTCTCACGATCCCGGTTCATAAAATAGAGCGATGCAATAAGGGAAATTCCCCCGCCGTAGGAATGACCGACAATGGTCATTTTTTTTATGTCTTGTCTTTTAATGAACTGGACGAGAAGTGAGGCCTGAAGATAGACGGAATAATGTTTATCCTCGGGTTTGGGTGATTTTCCAAAACCTTTCAGATCGATCAAAATGACCTTGAATTGCTCTGATAAAGGCCTTACAAGGCGCCGCCACGTATACAGGCTGACACCAAAACCATGAATAAAGATGAGGGTCTCTTCGCCGGAGCCGTATTCTTCATGGTAAAGATTAATGTCGGAGAGCTCATCCGTTAATTTTAGAAAATCATTCCAGGTATGCATAGATCAATATTATTTCATATACGCATTTTACTAACAGGTGATAGAGTCATTCAAGTTTGCCGGAGTAAAAAGGGCTTGCCTTCTAACTCTGCCCCCACCCACAGGACAGGTAATTTCTACAATTTATTAAACCTCCCCCATCAGTTTAGCCATCTGCCTCATGGGGCGCTGCTTAATTTGTTTGCCATCATGATATAAAAGGACAAGATCTAAGGGGCCAGCGTTCCCTTGTTAAGCAGGTCCAGATCAGCACCGGAAAGAGGCTGATTGTGATGCATTTTTTCTTTCAGGCGTATCTGCTTCTAAAGATATGGAAAAGGACAGAAGAAGGATTAGAGAAAGAAAAAAAGCAGTAAACGGTATGTGTCTTTTTTTAAGGTACATAAAGGTCCCTCCCTGTAGAGATGCATTGAATGCGTCTCCATTCATTGCGTCACAACGGCGCTCCTCACCCCTGAAGCAAGAGCAACAAACAAAATGCCCCCACCGCGGCAATAAGATGCTTAAGCGTATGACCGCTGATGAAATGACGCCATGAGTATATCACAGAATCGAACAATTCAAAGACCTTGGCAATGAGATAAAAAATCAACAGTGCAACGATATAGGGAATGTAGCCCTCGGGCGCATCATACATTACCATAATCATCGGGATGAGCAGCATGGGCAGGAATTGAACAAGCACGTATAATCTCAAGTCGCCCCGCCCCCGTCTTTCAGTCCAAATCCAGTAAACGACACTAAAGAAACCGAGAAGCAAAAGAGGGATCAAAAGGATTATCCCTGCAATGGGATTCACCAATTCGGAAACAACAGAGCAGAAAAAACCGGCAAAGGCGATGGTCATCGGGAGGCGGTCCCAAACCAGCGTTTCATTGGTGGGTTTGAGATGATACCATGCAGAGCCAAAGCCGGTGAGAAAGAGGCCGGCAAAAAAGGTCAAGTAAGACAGGAGAATGATGACATTTTCCCATTCCATTATTATATGACCAACAATAACAATACCCATGAGCCCGACGATGACAAAGGGGATGTTGGAAAGAACGTTCATACCGTTACTTAGATTGAAGAGGGTCCGCTCATCCGCAAAGCGGTGATAGCTTTCTGACTGAGCAATTGGCCCAACAAACAGAAAAACAGCGAAAATAATTACCAGACTTAGAATAATTAAAAAAATCTCTTTTACCTCCCTTTCCAGATGGTGTGGGTTTCTACTGTCTTATTAATTCTACTTCCTTGCCAGCACCGTTGCCAGCTTACCCAGCCGATTAAGATCCAGCTTACCCGAGGCAAGAAGGGGAAATTCAACTATCTCATAAAATTCTCTGGGAATCCACAGGTTTGGCAGGCCCGCAGCCTTGAGTTTTTCCATAATGGACTTGGACTCCATCCGTGGAGTCGCTTCCGGGAGATGAAGAACAACGAGCTTCTCCCCCTTTGACTCATCCCTGACAGAGGAGACGACTAGTTTCTGCTCCTCAAATCCAAGCGCCTGCTGTAAGGTTTCTTCAATCTTAACATGGGGCACCATTTCGCCACCTATTTTTGAAAAACGGCTCAGCCGCCCCACAATATGGATAAAACCTTCTTCGTCAATCCTTGCAATATCACCGGTAATGTACCATCCATTATGTAATACATCTTGCGTTCGAGTTGTGTCGTTCAGATAAGCCTTCATCCTGCTTGGCCCCTTGACAAGAAGCATCCCTTCAGTACCGTAGGAAAATTCTTTGTCATAATCTTCGGGATCTACGACTTTGACAGAAAGCCCGGGAAGCGCAAGCCCAACACTGCCTGATTTGGTCCCCTTCTGATGAATTCCCTTTTCATTGTAATCAGGGGCGTTGCATGAGATGACAGGCGACATTTCTGTAGCGCCATAGCCTTCGACAAGTGGAACACCGAACTTTTCCAGAAAACCCTGCGCCATGCGCTCTGACAGCCTTTCCGCTCCTGCAATGGCGATGCGAAGGGACTTAAACTGCTCTTTATTACATCGTCTTGTATACAGGTTGTAAAACGTCGGGGTACCGAGGATGACTGTACTGCCATAAGTAGCTGCCATCTCACCCACCTTTTTGGCATCAAGAGGATCAGGAACAAAGGCGGTATAAATTCCCTTCAACAGCGGCAGCCAGAAGGTGATGCTATAACCGAAGGAGTGAAAAAAAGGCAGTGATCCCAGCATTCTGTCTGAGGCCCTGAAATCCAGAATCTGGTCAACCATCTCACCATTGGAGAGCACATTAGCGTGAGTCAACTCAACTCCCTTTGGCTCGCCTGTAGAACCGCTCGAGAATATGACCGTTGCAGTGTCCTCGGCTGAGGAGGCATCTCTGCAATAAAGTTTCATCAACATAAAGGAGGGAAGAAGGAGAACGGAGAGCAAGGTCTTCATCCTGTCAAAGGGACTCATCGCCTTCATCAGATCTTCTATGTACACAAATTGTTCAAGCCGATTGAGTTTCGCCTTCCTGACAAAGAGCTTCGATGTAATGATCATCTTCATATCGCATTTTTCGATAGTCTTTGAGATGGCATCGTCACCGGCGGTGAAATTAAGGTTAACGGCGATATTACCGGAAAGCCCCACGGCAACATTAGATAGAACGGCCGCCACCGATGCGGGCAACATGATCCCCACCATCTCTTTTCCCGTACACTGTTTTTTAATCGACCTTGAGAGAAGAATTGAAGCAGTGAGGAGCTTCAGATAATTTAGAGGTTTTCCTGAAGTGTCAACAACCGCCTTTCTAAACATAAAACGTCTGGCCGTTCTGATAAAGTGAACAGGTAAGGTTTTGAATTCCTTACGCCGCAGGGCAAAGGCATCACTGCCAAGTTCCAATACTTTCTGCCTTAAATCAAAGGCACTTACTTTGCCTTTCATGGGCTGTCCAAAGTAAACCGTCACGGCGTAGGGGAAACTCTGGGGGAGCTTTTTAAAAAATCGTTTCCCCTTGAAGGAAAAGAGGCTTCCCCACAATTTATCAATAAAGACAGGAAGCACTTTGGTCTCATTTGAACTCCTTCTTAAGATAAGCTCAATGCCTTTTTTAAAGGGAAGTGTAAAACCTGTCCTGCTTATGGACCCTTCCGGGAATATGCAAACCACTTCACCGGCATCGAGAGCGCTGACTACCTTTAAGATAGCGTCCTTTGATCTCTCTTCAGAAATAGGAATACAAGCGCTCATTTTTAAAAACCAGCCCACAATCGGCTTATCAAAGTAACGCCTATATACAACAAAACGCACCTTGCGATGGGGGACCGCATAGTAGAGGATAAGACCGTCCATAAAACTCATATGGTTGGGTGTAAGCAGGACACCGCCCTTTTCAGGGATCAGGTCATAATCATTTGACCTGATTCTGTATACCGAGCGAGTGAATACTCCCAGAACAAGGCTGAAAAATGCCTCGGGAAGGAGAAAGAAAATGTAGACAGAAATGGCTAGGGTGAGAAGACCAAACACCAGAAGTATATTGGCCGGCGATACCTGAAAGGAATGCGAAAGGATGTAGAGTGCCAGCGAGGATAGAAGCATGCCGAGGTTTGAAAAGAAGTTTGCCAGAGCAATAAACTGACCTCTCTTTTCATCACTGCTTTCCATCTGTAAAAGCGTATTGAGGGGAACAAGAAACATTCCTCCGAAAAGGCCCAGCACTATGAGGTCGATAATGACAAGGAAGTAATGAGCGGCAATAGAGGGAAGAATGATCGACATAATAGCCATACCAATTGCGCCGACCGGAATGAGTCCCAACTCTACTTTGTACCGTGATAACTTAGCTGCAACAAAGGAACCGGTGGCCACACCGATGCTCAGAAAGAGAAAGAGCAAAGAAGCCTCTGAAACTGTTTTAAGACCCATCTCCTGTGTCCCGAAGAGGATGAGTAGCATTTGCAGGAGTATGGCGATGAACCAAAAATAGCAAATGCCGGCAACGGTAAGCCGAAGTTTTCTGTTTTTCTTAAGGACAGATAGGTTTTGAAAAAAATCTTTCATAGTGAACCGCTCATCCGTGCAGGGCGAAAGCTTCTCCACCTTAAGCGTGGCTAAAAAACCGGTGAGGCTCACAATGACAAGAAAAATAAGCGGATTGACCAATCCGTCATGACTACCTGGTGATTTAAACAAATCAAAGAGAAAACTGCCTCCAACAGTGCCAAGGATAATGCAAAGTATGGTTCCCATCTCAATGATGCCGTTGGCCTGCCCCAGCCTTTTTTCCGACACCACCTCTTTAAGTATGCCGTACTTGGCAGGGCTGTAAAATGCCGACTGGGAGCCCATCAAGATGAGGAGAATAAAAAGGATGGGAAGACTTTCCATAAAAATTGCGGCCAAAGCCAAACCAAGAATGGCAAACTCCGTTGCCTTAAATGTGAGAAGAACCGTTCGCTTCGAAAAGCGGTCGGAAAACCAGCCGGCAAGAGGTGCAAAAAACACAAAGGGGGTGACAAGGAGGGCACTTAATAAAGAAAGGTAAAAATCGTGTTGATCCACAGGCATGGACACAAGGACAACACCAAACAAGATCATTTTCAGGGCATTATCATTAAAGGCACCCGTCGCCTGTGAAATAAAAAGACCTAAAAAACCTCTCTTTTTAAAAAGATCACTGACTTTCATTTAACTTTACCTCCTTAAGTTTCAACGGTTCTTACCTTAAACAAAAGCAGCAGTCATGCCAAAAAGACAGCCAGAAATTTCCATATAAATTCAAGCGGTTACATGTCATCATAAATCGCAGACCGCAATAGAAGTGAAGCAATGTTGACATTCAATGTTTTACCGTGTACATTTTATGATCATTATATATTTGATAAGGAGAGGTGTATTGAAAGAGCTGTTTAATGATGAAGAGAGACGGTTGGGCCAAAAGATATCAGAGCTTTCCTATTGCAACCCCTTCCTGCCGGAACGTATTAATTTTGAAAGGGAGATATTAGGGAAAGACTTCTTAAAAACAGAGGCGACGTGGAATATCCGTGCCAACAATAAGGATGAACGGCCAAACATCCCCATCATTATCAAGCGGGCAGAAGAACTGATAGAGAAGCTTCGCAACCGTCTTTTACAAGGCGCCAATGCGTCAGAAAAGGACCTGACCATTTATGAAGACATGGCACTCTTCATTCTTTACCATCGCTTTAATGTGAAATTTCAGGAGATTATCACCGTAACAAAAGATCAAGAGAGAGCTATAGAGGCAGGGACTTTTTATAAAGAATTCCTAATTAAAGCAAAATATTTTCTACACATAAGAGGAGTAAAATTCCCGTCACAACATGATATTCCACACCTGTTTTCAATTTTTTTTCAGATTAAACGGGCCTTTCATCATATCTTCAGCTTTATAGTGGGTGGCTCCATGGCGTCAGCCAAACTTCGGGCAGCCGTCTGGCAATCAATTTTCACTCACAACCTTAAACGTTACGAAAGGCAGCTCTATAAAATCATGGGTGATATAACAACACTCATCACGGGGCCTTCAGGTACAGGGAAAGAACTGGTGGCCAGAGCAGTTGGCATGTCCAGATACATTCCTTTCGATGAAAAACCAGGCTGTTTCAAGGAAGATTTCACCCGAACTTTTTATCCCTTAAATATCTCGGCGCTCACACCTACCCTGGTAGAGTCCGAACTTTTCGGGCATAAGAAAGGAGCCTTTACAGGTGCGCTTCAGGATCGTACCGGCTGGCTTGAAGCCTGCTCTCCACTGGGCACCGTTTTTCTTGACGAGATAGGCGAGATCAATCCATTAATTCAGGTAAAACTTCTTCGAGTCATTCAAGACAGGAATTTTCAGCGCATCGGGGATACAAAAAACCGCCTCTTTCAGGGTAAAATTATCGCCGCCACCAATCGGAATCTCAGTGAAGAGATGGAAAGAGGCACCTTCCGGAGAGATTTTTATTATCGCCTCTGTTCGGACACAATAATTACACCTTCTTTATCTGAGCAACTTCGTGAATCACCGGAAGAATTACACAACCTTGTCCTTTTTATTGCCAGAGGGCGGGTGGGAGAGGAAGCGGAAAAACTGTCACAGGAGGTTGTCAATTGGATAGGGGGGAATCTTGGCAGAGAGTATTCATGGCCAGGCAATATCAGGGAACTGGAACAATGCATCAGAAATATTATGATTCGTAATGAATACCATCCCCCTGAGGTTCAGGACAAAGGGGCAAGACAAGTGCTTGGAGGCGAAATTATGTCGGGCTCACTTACAGCGGAGGAAGTACTTGAAAGATACTGCACCCTCGTATATTCCCAGACCGGAAGCTATCAGGCAACGGCAAAAAAAATTGGCCTCGACAGACGAACTGTCAAGGCCAAGATAGATAATGATCTGCTTGAAAAGCTAAAGGGATGTTAAAGGCTTACTGATATTAACAAAGGCGCGAAGGAATGCCGCCTCCCTCAACTAAACCTTTCGACTCTGCACAGACTTGATCTTCTCAATCAAGTCACTCGTTTTTCCTGTCATGTCGGCGTGAGAGATCTTTCCCTCTTCATACTCCTTGACAAGAAGCTTCTGGACTTCATAATCAGGGTTAGATATACCCGCCAGACTTTGCATCATCCGCCAGCTTTTACGCCGCTCCACGCAGAAGAGAACCATCTGTCTGCTGATACCATGTTTTCGGGAGGTGCCATCCGGCTGTTCCACTTCAATATAAACGCCCTTTTCCGGGACAAATGACCGGTGCCCCGGATCAAGAAACAAGCGACGGTTAACATCGTGCTGCGTGATCCTGGCAAGCATATCATCGAGGTGGATTAATTTATCTGCGTCTTCTGCTTTTACCTTAAAGAAGTGGCGGCGGAAACGTGCCTCCGTCGTTGCCCAGTGGGCCACAGTATAATTATACCTGGTCTTTGAAGGTTTTACTGTTTTTACGTACCAGTCATTACTTAAGGAGGGGTTTCCCTTCAGGCTGAGTGTTTCAGGCATGCTTTCACCACCGGCAGGGTTATAAACAAACTCCGGCAAGCCTCTGCTATCGCGTGACAGTTGAGCCTGAATAGTAGACATTGCATCGCCGACGCCATGCTCCGGCTGGCATGTGGTATAGGCCTGAATAAAGGCCGTTCCACGATAATCAATGGCATCCAGAATAGCACGGAAAAGGTTGGTCGAGTTGGCCATTGATACTTGTGCCAGGAAGGCGCTTCCGTGACCGGAAAAGAAGGTTTCTGCAACCCCCTTTTTCTCCGTCAGCTTCCCTTCTGACGCATCGCCATACTGGTTCATATCAAAACCGCCCGGCATAACGGAACTGTCCGAGTTCTGTCCACCCGTGTTGGAATAAACCTGAGTATCAAGCATGAGTATCTTCACATTCGGCCTGTTTTGAAGAATAACCTTGGAACAGTTCTGATAACCGATATCGCCCAGAGCACCATCACCACCGACAGCCCAGACCTTGGGAAGCTCTCTGATCTCCTGACTCGTCATATAAGCATCGGAAAAATGGGTATACCTGAAGTAATCTGTGTGGCTAAAGTCCTGAGAGCCGTCAGACATAATCGCCCTTGACAGTCTTTCTGGAATGACAGAGCGTGTCGCATGATTTATCATAAAACCCTCCCCTACCAGCCAGGCCACAGTAGCGCCATCCTGAAAGAGAAAGTTCATCCAGGGATAGGGATGAGGCGTGTTCGGGGGTGTTGAACCATAAACAGTGTTACAGCCCGTATTGGCCGTCATCGCCATGGTACACATGCCGTTGAAGGCGTGGCCATCTATGACCTGAAGATCTTTATGGTTGTACGCATCCTGGCGAAGGATAGTAACAAGGGCATCGACAATAATGGCATCATCTCCTTCAAATTTCGCCTCAATTCGCTCACGCGTATCTTTATCGTTCTCCCCGCCAAAACCCATAATGGCATGAAGGATGGTATCTCTTAAATAGTTGTAACTTTCGGCTTTTTCACCCTTGAGCTTTTCCAGCCTGGAAAGGCCTTCTTTTTCCATCTCATCCGCCAGGGCTGACAATCTGTCCGCTTTGGCATGATAGAGCGGCCTCATATAGGCTTCAGTCAAGGAGGTAATTGATCTTAATATCGTCTTTTCACCGCATCCTGCACAGGCACCATCTCCGGAAAGAAGAGCCTGATAGTTGCTCTGAACCATGAAGTGATTTTGAAGTGCAGCCGCCTTCGATTCCATGGGCGATTTTGCATCAAAGAGCCCCAGATACTTTTGAGGCGTATCAGGGAGAAGCTTGATAAATGCCTCAGCGGTGAGATGTCTGCCGTTGATTTCAGGGGTCTCACCCACCATTTCAAGCGCATTATGGTCACCGCACTCGACAACACACTCACCGCAACCCTTACAGAGATCGGAAACAAAGATGGAAAACAGTCCGCCTGAACCGGGCTCTTTCTTCTCCTTGCTTCCAAAAATCATCTTCGTATTGTTATAGGCCAGGGGAAGGACATCGATAATGTGAAAGAGCTGGTCAAGGGCTTCCTTCCCCTGCGTCTTTTCACTGGAAAACCAGTCGTCCTTTCCGGCCCAGGCCTCAAACTGTTCCCGCGCTATCTCACCGACACTCTTAACGGCACCTTCTTTTTTAGCTGATTCATCAAGCATCTGCTGACGCATGGCGTCACTCACCGTTACTGTCGCAGAAAGAAGCCTCTTCCTCGCTTCTTCATTATCAACATAGTTTTGGGTGGCCTTGATAAGAATGGTAGAGATATCCTGCGCTGTGTTAGGCAGAGCGGTATCAGGACAGGCGTTGATACAGGCCATACACTGGGTACAGTTTTCGGGGATAAACTTGGGAACCATCCTGCGGGACACATATTTACTGGCTGTACCCCCCGTTCCAGCTGCGATAATACCTGTCGCCATAAAAGGCGTTGCTGCCTGATCATAACCTTTGCCCGATCTAAACTCATCATCAAAGGTCTTTCTTTGATGCATGGGAATTCGCTCTACATCTGCAGGTTTTTCCACCCTCTGCGGTAACATCACATCCCCCCGCATCGTAGACGTATCAGGCGCACTAACATCCCCATGTGGAATCTCTCTTACCTGAGAGAAACCGGCTGACATAACTTTCATGTTCGACTCGACAACAGCCTCTCCGAAACGGCCGAATTTATGCTCGTACTGCTTCCTAACCATTCCAAGAAACTCCTCATCTGGAATCTTATTGTCCTTCAGGAAGGTAGAAACTGCAAAGAAAGCGCCCAGCAGGGAGTTCCCCTGCATTCTGAATTGGAGGTCTTCACGATCCGTAGCTTCTGCCGCAATATTGAAACCATTGAGAACATATATTTTTATATTTTTATCAAGGATGAACTGTCGGTACCGTTCTGGTATGCGTTCCCATACTTTTGCGTCATCTGTTTCTGAGGACTCCCAGACCAGAATGCCATTCTCTGTTAAGCCCTGCAAAGGATTGGTGTGGGTAAATGCCTTGGGATCACAGCAGAGGACTACGTTGACATGCCTGAGGTCACAGTTGACTCTGATCCGCTCGGGCGCAACGACGAGGAAATAGTTTGTAGGCGCCCCTTTTTTCTCCGAGCCATATTTCGGATTGGCGCTGACATGCAACACCTCCTCAATGGCGCCGGTATCAGCATCGACACAACCATCCCGTTTGGCAATATAGTCACTGAGCTGACCGAAGATCTCACCCAGGTTTTTACCTGTTGTAATGGCTCCCCAACCGCCGATGGAGTGAAAACGGGTGGCTATCGCGTCTTCAGGAAGCAGGCTCTGCGTATCCTCACTGTTAACTGCATAGGGGTGATCGATGCCAAGATAAAAGAGCGTCTCACCATCGGCGGCTTTTCTTCCATCCTGCCTTGCACGGCCTCCTGTGACAAATTCCCAGGCGCCGAAAATATTTTCGGGACGGAAATCTCTGGAACCAAGTCCATAAACGCCGTTATATATTTTGGGGAGGGAAGAGAGTTCATCTTTTTCAAATGCCCGGTAGAGTGCACTGCGAATGTCACGGGCGAGAACATTTTCTGTCGCCAGCTGATCATCACCGCGCTCCAGGACTATGATATTCTTTCTTTTTCCAAGAGCTTTTACAATCGCCTTTTCCGGGAAAGGCCTCAATACATTGACATGGATGACACCGGCATTTTCACCTTTCTTTTCCTTAAGATAGTCGCTTGCAGCTTCCACATTTTCTGCAGCTGAGCCGAGGGCGACGAAAACGGTATCTGCACCTTCAGTATTATACTCACTGATAAGGCCATGATTACGCCCAGTCAGTTTGCCAAAATCCTCATAGGATTCTTCAAGGAATCCTAGGATATGCTCAACAAAGGCGTATCTTCTGGCGGAGACACCTTGCATGTAATGCTCCTGGTTTTCAACGGGGCCAAGAATGGCCGGGCTTTTGAGATCGAAACATTCCGGTATTCTTCGCCTCGTGGGGCCGAAGAGTACCTTCTGTTCCTTTGTAGGACACTCGATAATGTCATCGGCCCTTCCTAAAAATTCACGAATCAGCTCCGCCTCGGGGACAAGAAAGGTCCTTTCAAGGTGAGAGGTCAGGAAACCATCCTGCGCATTGATTCCAGGTGTGAGCGATAATTCTGTGGCACGCCTTAATATTAGCGCCTGGTCAGATGCCTGCTGGGCATCTTTGGAATAGAGAACGATCCAGCCTGTATCCAGAGTTGCATAAACATCTTCATGGCCGCAATGAACATTGAGAGCATGCTTTGTAAGAGCTCTTGCCGACACCTCAAGAACCATGGTCGACAATTTGCCCGGTGCGTGGTAATACTGCTCTATCCCGTAGAGAATCCCCTGCCCCGAGGTAAAGTTAACGACTCTTTTGCCGATAAGAGACATGGCGATGGCGCCACCCTGAGCCGAATGTTCCCCTTCAGCCTCGATGGCAATCTTTGCATCTCCAAAGACATTAAGTTCACCCTGGGCAAAACTGAGCTGGAAAAGCTCTCCCATTTCGGTACTCGGAGTAATGGGGTAGAATATACCTGCCTCTGCAAGCCTTGCTTCGGTATAATAAGAAACAAGTTGATTTCCATTTGTTGTGGTACGTGTCCCCGGATACTTTGGTTTAGAAGAACTCACTTTGGTATTATCCTCTTTTGCAGTCTCCGCCGTCGAGCTTTTTGCACTCATTAAAAAAATCCTCCTCTTTTGTAACGCGCCTCTAAATCAGATGCGAAACCGATTTCGAATGGATGGCGACTAGGTGAGTAGTTAGATGGGAAAATGTATATTTTTACCAGATTACAACCTCGTTAGTCAAGGACTATTCCCGACAAAAGGGCTTAAAATCACTAGGTTAATGTCAATCGTGGTTTTTTTGCTTTTCTGGCTTGGAAAAGCCTGTTAAAATTCTTAAAGATCCGTCTCTTTGACTCCCCATCCAACAGACAAGCTCCGAAGAAAAACAGTTAGAATAAAAATAACAGCCTCGCCCGGACATTTTATGAATTCGCGTGATGATCGCACAGGCTATTGTTTTCACAAGGGATTCTCTGAAGGCCTCCCGTATCGGTGATTACGGGTAACTGAGGAAAATTCCTTGTGGGATCAAAAGACTAGCGAGGGCGCGT
>JADFVM010000247.1 GCA_015222555.1 Pseudomonadota bacterium | reverse complement strand
GCTTTATCATCTTCCACCAGCTTAACCTGATGACCATTATCATTTAACCATTTTGTGATATTTTCTTTTGCCTTTTTAACTGCTTCAACCGGCATTTCTGAACCTCCCTTTCCAGTAACTGACGTTACATGCTTGAATTTTTAAAACCAGTGATTTTATAGCAAATAAGGACCAATGTCAACAGAAATGAGCTGTTTTAAGGCTTTTTGTATTTTCATTTCTTTACTTGAAGTTGGTTGAAAGGGGGTCAAACGTCTGGAAAAAGTCTCGACTATTAACCTTTTAGAAAATGTCGTTGGTTCGTGCTGCTGCGTTGAGTGGGAATGAGAACAAGTCCTTGCGGGGCCATTCAAAGCCACACACTTTTTGCACAGTTGT
Organism: Pseudomonadota bacterium; assembly: GCA_015222555.1. GTDB lineage: Bacteria > Desulfobacterota > JADFVX01 > JADFVX01 > JADFVX01 > JADFVM01. The sequence goes on along the minus strand of JADFVM010000247.1, from coordinate 3,747 downwards.
TTGCAATCATTAAAAGAAAACTTATTGAACTCTTAATGGCTGGTTATTTTTGTCCAATTGTCTTTGCTATTTCTTTCTGCTCTTCAGTGAGCACCATTGAGGCTTCAACATTGACTTTTATGCTTCTTACAAGCAGTTTCTTCATTAGCTCGGAAATTTCACTCGCTTTTTTTTCAACAAGGTCCATGTCAATATCTTCACTTTCAAGGGCCTCATTTAGGTCCACCTTGGCAACGCGAAGCTTCGCTTTGTTGAGAACACATTCTTTTTTGCATTCTCCTCTTACATCTCTCAACTTCTTAATTTGTTTATCCGTCAGTTTCAACTTTTCAGCATTCATGAGGTAGGTGTGCTGGCTCTGTTTTGTTTTTGTGCAGCCATACATCATTCCATGTTCACCGCCAAATGCTGACAGATCTTCGGCATATGCCGGGGATAGCAATAATGTTGACAAAAAAGAGATGGATAGCAGTATGTTCAAAGATTTCATGACACCCTCCTTGAATAATTAATAAAGGCCTTTTAAGGAATAAAAAACTGCATATTCATATAGATGGAGAACGCGGCAGGAAGATACATTCAATTTTGATTTTTTTCATCTGTAACCTAATCTTAACATCCATGTCATGATGCTGTAACAATGAATTGTTAGTATCCTTCTCATAAAAACAATAAAAATAATAATTAAAAGGAGAAATAAAAAAATGAAAAAAATGTTAGTTGCAATAGGAATAATTTTTTGTATGGCTTCACCGTCCATGGCAGGTGATGTCAAAATCAGCGGTGCTGTAGAGCTGCAGTATCTTAAAAGCAGTGATCACTATGGTAGTAAAGGTGATGACGATTTTAAGGCAAACGAGCTTTATGTCAAAGTATCCAAAGAGGTGGCTAATAACGTTGAGGCCATGATCAAGATTGACGGCGCCGACCTGGAAAGCAAGACGGGCAGCAGTTCTACTCACAAGGCAATTGAAGAGGCGCAGATCATCTTCAAGAATGTGGCGAACCAGCCCTTAACCCTGATTCTTGGTAAGGATGAAATGCCCTTCGGTCAGGATTATGAAAAATTCCTCCTCGACTCCAGGACGCACGGTTTTGAGATTGACAAGGTGCTCGGTGCGCACGGTATTTACAAGGCGGAAGGATTTGGTTCTATTGCCCTCGGTTTCTTTGAAAGGGCGCCGAAGGAAAGCGGCGGTTCATCAACAGACAGGGATACGGCATTAACGGACAGCTTCGCTGTAAAAGTTAAGGCAGACAAGTTTGTTGAGAATCTTTCGGTAGAAGCCTCTTATGCCAAAACCGGTAAAGATGAGCTTGTTGCAACGGAAGTTGACGAAGACAGAATGAGCGTTGGTGCAAAGCTCAAGGTGGCCGATGCGACGATCCATGCTGAATATACCTCTTTTTCCGATTTCGAGAATGTTGAAAAGAGTGACCTAGATGTCATTCAGGTCGGCGCAGATTACAAGATCGGCAACGTGCTTCTCAAGGTGAGACATGAGATGAGTGATGACGACGTGGACAACAACAATGATGAAGAGAATAGAACGGCAGCAGGCATCTCTTACTACTTCAGCAAGAAGGCCTTGGTGGCAGTTGAATGGGAAAAGGTATCTTATGATGGCGCAGCCGATGATGAAGATGAGCTCCTTTTAGGCGCTTCCTTTAAGTTCTAAAAAATAAAGCTCTCCTCCCTTCGAGGAGAGCTTTTTAATCAACTTGTAACCAGGCTGTAACAAAACTGTAACATTTCTTTTGTATACTCTTAAGCCACTATGAATAAAGTAGGAGAAAAAATGAATAAGAAATTGAATATCATTACATTGGCATCACTTATGGTTGTAATGAGCATAAGCTATGCTCAGGCGGCAAGGGACTATATCAGCGTAGTCGGTTCCTCTACCGTATATCCCTTTGCGACTGTCGTTGCCGAGCAGTTCGGCAAAACAACAAAGTTTAAAACACCCAAGATTGAATCGACCGGTTCAGGGGGCGGATTCAAGCTCTTCTGCGCAGGTGTTGGAGCCCGGCATCCGGACATCACCAATGCCTCCAGGGCAATCAAGAAGTCAGAAATTGAGATGTGCAAGAAGAACGGCGTAAAAGAGATCATTGAAGTGAAGGTTGGCTACGACGGCATCGTGCTGGCAAGTTCCAAAAAGGCGCCTCAGATGAAGATCAGCCGTAAAGACCTTTTTCTGGCGCTGGCAAAGGAAGTGCCGACAGACAAGGATGGTAAGCTTGTTGCCAACCCTTACAAGACATGGAAGGATGTCAACTCCACGCTCCCGGCAACAAAGATCAAGGTCCTGGGCCCTCCTCCGACTTCCGGAACGCGTGACGCCTTTGTCGAACTGGCCATGGAGGGGGGATGCAAGCAGTTTGGTTGGATCAAGAACTTGAAAAAGAAAGACAAGAAGAAATACAAGGCGATCTGTCATGCCATCCGTGAAGACGGCGCCTTTGTCGATGCCGGCGAGAATGACGTCCTCATCGTCAAGAAGCTGGAAGTTGATCCTCAATCTTTCGGAATCTTCGGATTCTCTTTCCTTGATCAGAACAGCGACAAGATCCAGGGAAGTCTCATTGATGGCCAGGAGCCAACCTTTGAAAATATCGCCGATGGGAAATACCCCGTTTCAAGGCCTCTTTACATCTACGTGAAGAAGGCCCATGTGGGAACGATCCCGGGAATTGTAGGATTCCTCAAGGAGTTCACCAGCGATAAGGCCGCCGGTGAAGATGGTTATCTGATTGACAAGGGTTTGATCCCCATGCCTGAAGATGAAAAGGAAGCTGTTCGTGATGCGGCAATCAATTTGAAGCCAATGTAATTTAGGCTCACTCAGTCAGGAAATCAGCGAAGCGCCATCATCAGGGGATGATGGCGCTTTTTTTTATTTGAGACTTTCCAATCATTCGATTAAAGCTGAGACTTAACGATTACGGGTAGAAGACTGGACATTAACCGAGTCCAGGTCCTCGGAATATGTAGGGCGTAATAGCAAAGCGTATTACGCCGTATGATTGTCATTTAATCCGGTGCAATGCCCTTTGGTTATTGCACCCTACCGGGCTTTGCGGCCTCGCTTGCAGGGTAGGGTGGTGTGGATTCAATCCCCCCGTCTACACGATTAGCACGAATTCTTTATGCTTCATTGTTACATTTTATCTCTTAACATGACCATGTAGATATTCTTGGTCAATTATCTTAGATAATTTGTCTATTTGTCGTTTAAGATCATTTAGTTGCGTCCGTAAACCCGCCTCTGGAGCATCAATTAGCTTAAACTCCCTTTCGATCCCTCGAGATGCGTGTATGATTTGTATTTGATGCTGCTTAATTCGTTGCAGTAAAGACCGAGTATGCTCTTCATTGTGGTGAAGCAAAGTATGTGAGGCTGATTATGAAAAATCACTAGTACAGGAAGAAGTTCTCAACTATTTAGTCCACGAATCCTCATAATTTCTAAGACCAAAAAATAACAATTACGGTTAGAAAGCAACCCTTAGCAAAACGACTCTGCCAGCGCCTTCCTATGCCGCTATGTATTCCCCCACTGTTTTTCTTGAAGTACCTAAAGAAATTAATCCTTTAATCAAAAGTTCAAGAGAGACAGATGGGTCACCGGCCTCTATTTTTGCAACTCTGGACTGACTAGTATGAAGCAACTTTGCAACTTGCGTTTGAGTCAAATGTTTTGACTTTCTTTTCTTTTGAAATATTTTAGCGAGTGAAATTTT
>JADFVM010000246.1 GCA_015222555.1 Pseudomonadota bacterium | reverse complement strand
ATTATACCTTTTTCCCCTTTTAAGTCAAACACTTTTTCCCTGTCAAGAGGTGCTCAGTTTTCATCGTACACAGACTTTTACATTTGTAACTATGGGATTGCACAATCCCTCCCAAGCTCGCATTACCTGTGTTAGCCCATTATGCGCGGGAGAAATACCTTACCCAGATAAACTGGATATGTGCCTTCACGAAATGTTTTTCTGTCAGAAAAGCACCGAAAAATACTTCTAAGTTACTGAAATGCGTGGAAGATGTTTTACAGGAATGCTATGTCGTTGATAGAAGAGGCTTCATTACTGCAACTCAATAGTAGGAAAAGCTACAATTCTAGATTAGAGAATTTTCATAAGACGGAAAAGTTGGGGGGAGCCCTTTAGCTTCCCCCCGGGCTGGCCTGATAACAATGAGTTAAATTTTAAAATCTAAGCCTGACAAGATCAGTAGAAACCTGCAACGCCTTATGATCTCCTGCCACGACAATTGCAGTTTTCGGAGTCGGCATTCCGATGATCACTTTACCGTCCTCAACTTCTGCAAGCGCACCGGAAGAGCTTGCCAGATTGTAGGCAGTCCCAAGGATTACACCGGCTCCAAACCCATAGGCGATATATTCGAGATGATCTTCCGGATCCTCCCTAAAGATCAGGGCAGCGCCACCGACAAGACCACCTAAAAGACCGCCGTACCAGGCATCCTGTAGCGCATTTCTCATCTGACCTCCCCCGGCAAAGGCCGGTAATGAGGTCGTCAAAATCATGGTAAGCATAACCATTACAACTAAACTTTTCTTCATAGTAAACTTCCCTCCTGTCAACATAAGTTAAGTACGATTTACGATTTTAATGGTCATAGTCTATCAATATTTTACCCCTTGTCAATTTTTATTTTGTTGTTCCTTATGTTTTAAATTTCCGCCCTAAATTGGAGCGAATCTCCAGGATATTTTTTTTATGTAAATAGATTATTACTGCAGAGATTACAAATGATACCACCACAAGAGAGGGACTTGCCTTTAATATATAAACCATAACCGGCAAAAAGGCTGTCATAATGATTGCCGCCATATAGAGATTTCGCGAAATGATCAATATGACCATCCCGGCAACAAGCTCCACAACAAGCAAAAAGGGAGAAATCACCATCAATGCACCGGCACTGGATGCCAACCCTTTGCCCCCTTTGAATTTCAAAAAAACTGGCCAGCCGTGGCCGCAAACAATGCCAAGCCAGCCGATGAAGGCTGCCAGTTTTTCTCCAGAAAGCGCCATGGCGACAAAAACGCCGGCGCCTCCCTTCAAGACATCAAGAGTAAGGACTGCAATGGCAAAGCCGTTACCCAGGACTCGCTGCACATTCTTGGCGCCCAGATTACCCGAACCTTCTTCACGAAGGTCTTTCCCTTTTAACTTGCCTGCAATATAGGCAAAAGAGACAGAACCGATGAGGTAGGCGAGAAAAAAAGATAAGATCATCTCATACATCTCTATAGTCTCCTTCCTCCCAGGAAGGCAGCAAAACTCCTCTCCAGTTCTTCTTTATTACCGATTTGTGCCTCCGGGTTGATCTCCATTATGGGAGAAGTAAAACAGGAAAGAGTCTTTTCTTTTCCATAGGGCCTTCCCCGGCTTTCAAAGTTGCTGAAAATTTCACTTATAACAATGGCAATTTCGTCGATAGCATAATGGGTAATCTCTTCTAGTGAAGTTTTAACTTTATCTCCTGTAAGAGGATTTTTGAACATAAAGGACTCTTCAAAAAAAGACAGTCTCAAAAAGGTCTCTTCAGGATAAAAAAGAGCTGCATAGTGAGATAAACTGTTATTTGACACTCTGTTAAAAAGAGGAAATAAGCTCCGAAGTGGTTTCATCCTGTAAAGGGCACTCATCTTTAATTCAAAACGCAATTTGGAATAGAGGCACTTTGAAACGTGAAGAGTGAGGTCATCTCCTTTATCCGGCATGGCAGCCTTAACAAATAAGTTAAGACAAGGCTTCAGAAACTTAAAAGGGAGATCCTTTTTCTCCGGGACATTTAAAGTGTCTTTACCGGAATGGCCCAGCTTTCTCACTACCCATAAATCGAGTAAGCTCTCCAAAAAACGGTGAAGTCCCTGTGCCTTTTTTCTCCGCGCTGGATCTTCATCAAAATAGTCTCCCGTAATATGCATAACAAATGGATGATAGGCTTTGTCCACAATATAATGAGAAACAATTCCAGAGAGAAAGGAGAGATAGCCTTCTTCATCACCGGGAAAGTCGGCTTTTAAAAGGCGGGTTAAAAAAGCGGTGTCAAGATCACCTTTCGGCAAATGGATTGCCTCTGAAAGATGGGAAATGTTTTTATATTTACTTAAGAGGGGAAACTGGTAATAGGCAGAGTCACAGATTATGGAACCTACCATGAAAAGCGTAAAATTTCGCTGTAAAATCTCAGCCGCCCCGGGTAAGGTAGTTACAATTTTTTTTCGCCCTTCCTCAGCCAGAGCAAAGTGCGTTAATTCCTTAGGCATGACATCTCAATAAAAATAGAGGCGAGCAACTTTTTTGACCTCAAGCGCCATCAAACCCCGTCGTGCATCTTCCATGTCAGGATCAAGCGCCAGAGTATGCTCATAGGCCTGGCGGCAATAACCCAGGGCGGCGTGGGCAAGCACGTTATCCGGGGCGAGGAATATCACCTCTTCAAAGAGGCTAATCGATTCTTCAATACCTGCTTCTGAAAAGGTATCATAGGCAGCAGTACCCTTTTCAAAAAACGCCTGAAGTTACTCTTCGCAAACCCGCCTACAAACCTCGGCATAGGCTTCTTCTATCTTGCCGAGATCCTGCCTGAAGCGATCTTTATCCATCTTTTCATGGGTGGCTTTATCCCAGAGCCTGCAGGTGTCGGGACAAATTTCATCGCCCAGAAGGATTTCACCATTATGACGGCCAAATTCCAACTTGTAATCGACAAGATCAATGCCCCTATCATCAAAGAATTTTCTCAGGAGATCATTGACCTTAAGGGCATAGCCCCTGATTTTATCCATTTCTTCATCCGTCGCCAGATTGAGGGCGCGAATGTGATCCATATTAATCATTGGGTCACCCAGAGCGTCGTCCTTGTAGTAATACTCAACAATAGGCATGGGAAGAACTTCCCCTTCCTCTTTTCCAAGTCTTTTGGCAAGCGAGCCGGCCACGATATTTCGTGCCACCACCTCGACGAGAATGATGTCCAGTTTTTTATTGACCATCTCCCTGTCATCCAGCCTCTCAACAAAATGAGTGGGAATGCCATTTTTCTCCAGATGCTTGAAAAGCACTTCGGAAATTTTATTGTTCATAATGCCCTTACTTTCAATAGTTCCTTTCTTCAGCGCATTAAAGGCCGTTGCATCATCCTTGAAATACTGAATGATCAGATCGGGATCATCAGTTGAGTAGATTATTTTTGCCTTGCCTTCATACAGTTTTTCTCTCTTTTCCATTTTTACATCCTCAAATATAAATTTTAATTAAATACCGATAGAGACTGACAATTCGTGATTTACACTCAGCGTTATCCGGTTAAGTTTTTGCTATTGCAAAGTTTTATTGAATTTGTCATGCCCGAGTTCTTTTATCGGGCATCCAGAAAGCCCTGAGCCATGGATTCCCGCTTTTGCAGGAATGACAGGACACAGTAAGCTGCGGATAATTAAATCCCAAGCGATTAAATAAGTCACAGGTCATCTACTGCACATCTGTGTGAGAATTATTCGGCCGCTTTCCTTTTCACCTTCTTCTCGTCCTTCGGCCCCGCTTCTTCTGTCGGAGCATTGATCACTGTTCTTATCGGGAATGGGATTTCAATACCCGCCTCGGCAAAGCGCCGGTTAATCTCCAGATTGATCTTATCTTCTGCGCCAAACCGGGTGGTATAATTATCTACCCAGAATATCAGCAATAAATCGAGAGAAGAGTCCCCGAAATTTCTGAAATATACGGCCGGCTCCGGATCCTTGAGTACGCCCCCTACGGAACGAGCCGACTCAATCATCTCTTTTTT
>JADFVM010000245.1 GCA_015222555.1 Pseudomonadota bacterium | reverse complement strand
TAGGGACCCCGCTCAGACCCGGCCCTGCAATGGACACAGTTCAGGTTACATTTTCGTGTAACCTCCCAGGCCACGAGCCTGAGGGAGGCTCCTTTTTCTTTTCCCTGGGCATTAAGACTCCGGGGCGAGAGGTTTTTATTGCAGTTTGTCATTATCATCGAAAACCATTTCATCCCCCTTGAAAGGGGCGTGTAAAATAGTGGGTGAAGTGAAGTATCGCTATAGAATATATAAGTTTAGGTTTTAAAGATATAACACTCAACCATTTTTGCAATCATAATCTTCAAAGATACCCACGGCTCTTCCCACCTTATTTTCAAAGTGCTAAGCTTCTATATTTTTTTCTAATCTAATCAATAAAACATCTTGACAAATAAAGACTTATCTGTTCTTTTCAAAAATTGTGCTCATGTTTTATGACCAGTATCGTCACAAATTCGTTTTATACTGACTCTTTAGGTGTTCATTTCGGATTTTAGCGCCCAAAACACTAATATATGTCAGTTGACTTGATTGGCGATGAACAGAATTAAGACGTAGCAAACACAAGTAAAGGTAAAAAATATGGCTTTTCCTATCAATAGGCCGAGGCGGCTGAGAACGAGTCCTACCATTAGACACATGGTTCGAGAAACGGCCCTTACACCGCATGACTTTATATTGCCCCTGTTTGTTGTGGAGGATTCTGGAACGGGTTTTAAAAAGCCGATTAAAAGTATGCCCGGATGTTACCATCTGAGCCCGGACATGGCGGCACAGATGGCAAAAGAGGCATACTCGGTAGGAGTGCAAGCAGTACTTCTTTTTGGTTTGCCCACTAAGAAAGACAGCCAGGGATCGTCTGCTTGGGCAAAGGACGGAGGAGTTCAGCAGGCTGTACGCGCCATCAAGGATGTGAGGTCTGAAATCTGCGTCATCTGTGACACCTGTCTGTGTGAATACACTGATCATGGCCATTGTGGCGTGCTGCGCGGAGAGACTGTGGACAATGACGCCACGTTGGAATTGCTGGCGAAAACGGCGGTAAGCCAGGCGCAGGCCGGCGCAGACATGGTCGCCCCATCAGACATGATGGATGGAAGGGTCGGAGCGATTCGACAAGGCCTCGATGATGCAGGTTTCCTTGACACGCCGATCATGTCCTATGCAGCCAAATTTGCGTCGTCCTTTTACGGTCCTTTCCGAGAGGCCACAGATTGTGCCCCGGCGTTTGGTGATCGAAAGACTTATCAGATGGACCCGGGAAATTCTCGAGAGGCAATGAGGGAAATCGCCCTGGACATTGAAGAGGGGGCGGACATCATTATTGTCAAGCCAGCCTTGCCCTATCTAGATATTATCAAATCAACCCGTGACAGCTTCCTGCTGCCGGTAGCCGCCTATCAAGTTTCAGGCGAGTATGCCCAAATAAAAGGTGCGGCAGCCATAGGCCTGGTTGACGAAGTAAGCAACATGATGGAGAGCTTAACCTCCATCAAAAGGGCTGGCGCAGACATGATCATAACCTATTTCGCCATCAATGCCGCCAAAGTGCTGGTCGACCAAATGACAAGTTGTGCCGACATCCGCATGTAAAACTTTCCCGTCAC
>JADFVM010000244.1 GCA_015222555.1 Pseudomonadota bacterium | reverse complement strand
GTACTGCTGTACGCCGCACAAGCAAAGCCGATGATTGACACAGAGATTGCGCAAAAGGGCACTTTCCGGATGAAAACTAACTATAAAAGTTCCCCCCTGTCACCAAGCTCACCCAGTCCTTTAAGGCTCACTTCCAGGTAAATCTTATTCTCTTCAGGGATGAGTCTTTTGCTGTAGCTTATGGTAATACTCCAGCATTGTCTCGTCAACTGTGCACCATAAAGAGATTCAAGAAAAAGCTCGTCAGTCATAGAGTAGCGGCCTCTATAGGCAAGCGTCAAATCATCAAAGGGGGCAATTTTAATGGTACCGTCAACATATTCCAATTGTGAATCGGGAGTATATCGATAGGAGAGCAACAAACGGGTAAGCTTTTTATACTTCCCTTCAAGATCAGCTGACAGGTATGTCATTTTATCATCGTAGGTATCATATCTCAGCTCAGATTCAAGGCGAAGCGCCTTCATGCCTTCTCCTGACAGTGTCAGTTTGCCTGTTAACGGGCCCCAGGGTTTCCTCTCATCCGAGGCTGAGATAAGTGTTCTGTCCGCCTCAAGGAAGTCATAATCTCTATATATTTTCATGTCAAGAAGACGGTTATAAACAATCTCATCTTCCCCTTTAGTCTCTTTGGTGGTGAGGTAATTATTAATCATTATCCTTGCTTTTTTTGCTCTGCTGATCCTGTCGATGCTGTCATAGTAGGGAAGGTCAGCCTGATCTACATCGCTGATATAGCTATAGCTAAAGCCTGGTTCAATGGTATGTTTCAGCTTTTCGATGGGGTCATCCTTTATATCGTAAATACGATTAAAGGGGATTAAGAAATCAAGGCTAAAATCATACATATTTCGATTCTGCCTTTTCTTATCTCTATCATCTGTATAATAGACGGTCTCCCTCAGGCCTAATTTAGGCGTCAGTTCAAAAATATTACCCGGAGCAAATGGCAAAGAAAGGGTGGGATAGATATCCAGACGCTGCCCCGAGATAAGTCCCGCCGCTTTATCATCTTTCTCTCGCCAGAAATTTGTCAGCTTTGTTACTGCCTGTAAAAAGAGTGGTGTGTCGGCAATTTCTTGTCCCTTGGCAGTAAAGGTAATCTCAGGCAGTTTTTGTAATGTCGTGTCTTCTTCCACAAGAAGATTTTTCTGATGTCTGAACTCGGCCAGCAAAGAATAGTATGACCAGTTCTTGATAACAGACGCCTTTGATTCTGAACGTTGTTGAGAGTAGATGTTAACGTTCTCTCCGTAATCGAGAAAGTAGTCTCCGTCACTAACGATGTTGATATCAATTAATCCGTCCATGGTTGAGCTGATCTTTTCATTATGTCTTAAATTACCCCACCAGCGCTTGTCCTTGCCGCCCTCTTTTTCTTTAATATATTGAAAGTTCATCTCTCCCTTGCTGCCTAAGGTCCTCACATATCTGTACTCGAGGTCACCTCCCCTTCCACGGTCACCTTCGTGTCGAAAGGTAATCGTTGCGTCCTGGTTTTTTGCAATGGCCCAGAAAAGAGGTTGTCTGTAGGTAAAGCCGTCCCTGTTTGAATAGCCCAGCTTGGGGATTAATAATCCTGTTTGCCTTTCCGTTTTAACGGGCGCAATGAAGAGGGGGGTATATAAGACAGGAATATTTTTAAGGTACAGCCTGGCATGATCGGCAAAGAGATATTCCCCTATTTCGACGTCAATCTTACTGGCCTTGACAATCCAGCTCGGGTTGTCTCCATCACAGGTGGTAAAGGCGGCGCCCCTGATAGTGTATTCATTCTCGCCGACCTTTTGAATGTGGTCTCCTGCAATACGTAAATTATCTTTTTTTATAAAAATGGATGCGCCGGACATGCTCCCTGTCGATCTTTCAAAGGAATATTCCATGTCCTTGCCTGTAATAACATCTTCCTCGGCTGAGAGAATAAATTCACCCTCTACACTGGCATGCCCTTTTCCCTGAGAATAGGTGACATTATCCGCTTCCAGGGTAGTGTCACCACTAGTTAATTTCACATTGCCAGTGGCGTGAATTTCATCCAGGGTTTTGTCATATTCCAGCTTGTCAGCGGTGATTTCAACATTATCATCCATGGATCGCGAGAAGGCAAAAGCGTCAAGGGAGGTAAAAAAGATCATTAAGCACACAAAAAATGCAAAATGAAGACAATTTATTTCTCTGTTTTTTTTCACCAGTTAATAACCTTTATCACTCTCATATTGGGCAGAAAGCTTATCAAAAACTGAGGGTAAAGTCATCAAGAAGATAATTTTACTGATATCTCCTACTTCATATTTGGAGGCCTCTTTCCTGCATCGAGAGAGATCTGGTTTTTTCTTGATTTGTGAAGCATATGTCCTATACTTATGCAGAACCGATGTGTCTATAACAAAGTAAAGAATCCACGCTTCAAGCAACGGGGTACTTAGTTGTCATTCCGGGCTTGACCCGGAATCCAGCCCTTTGTACATCTGGATCCCGGCGAAGTTTATGCCGCATACGGTACGGGAATGACAGTACACAGCAAGCCGCGGGGAATTAAATCCCAAGCGATTAAAAATAAACGGAGGTAGAACGAAGCCAATGAGCAGAACTATTCAGTGCATCTGTATAATGATATTTTCACTTTTCTTACCCTCTCTGGCCTTTAGCGGCAATAACAATACAAGGACAGACGTTTCAGTCAGTCTTGTCAGGACGGAACGGGATAGAGAGGCTATAGCATTACAAATTCAACAGGAAGTTATAGATGGGCTTTATTTTGAGGACAAGATAAACCTGAACAAGTTGACGCCAACCATTGACATACTTTCAGGCGGTGATGACGCCTTTCAAAGTGTTATTGTCAAATTTAACGGCCACAAAGTCTTTATGTCTCAGATTTATGACACAGATATTGCCGGCAAAAGATCCTGTTCCGAATGCTGGTTTCATGTTATCCCCTTTTCACTCGGTTTTGAAACGGACCGGAATATAGAGAATTTAAACGCCATTGCTGAAGCAGGTTATTTCCCCGTTGGTGAAGCCTGGAAAGGGAAGTCCCGTTTCGGCTTATCGGGCACTCGTATTGGGCTGTTTTTGCAGGGTGGTTATAAAATAGATGTTGACGAGACCTCACCTGAAAAAGGCGGTGCGGTAGATGAAAGCAAAGAAGCCGCCGATGATGAAATTTTCAGGATCAAGGCAGAAGCAAATACCATCTTGGGGGATAATGATGATCTTGTTAACTTCATCCCCGCCCTTCAAGGATGGTACGACATTTCGAACTCGGAAACCTATTACAGGATTGAAGCAGTCGTGCGATTTAATGTCATTAACAGGCATTTCGACGTGCGTTTTGAAAAAGGCTCAGGGGCGCCAAATTTCAACGAAGGAAGGCAGATCTCTGCCGGTATGACAATGTCCTTCTAGACTGATGATATCCTCTTCATGATGCTTTATCTTTTTTATGGCTTATACTTCTTTGTCGTCATCACCTTTGCAGTCATCGCATATAGGCTGTTTAAACATTTATTTTACAGGCAAAAAAAACGGATTTGTCATCCGGTGCGTGGCTCGTTCAAAGGAAGCGCCTGAGAGAGGACACATCAATGAAGATATTCCTCTAGGAGAATGGAATAATTATCAAATGAATAAAACCGTTATATTTTAAAGCTTTTAAGAATCATCACAGCCCATCTTCGGAAAGCAATAATGAAGGAGCATGAAGCACCCCACCTTTAGACAAGATCTTACACCCGTAAAAAAGATTGAACCTCTCATTGTTTTGTGATATTAGACTGTATTTTTAAAATTAGTATCTATCAATATTTAATTAGGAGGAATAGGAATGAAAAGTTTGTTGGCAGTATTTTTTTCTGTAGTATTTTTCACAGGAGTGGCTTATGGCAGTAGCGCAAAAAAGGCGGAGCACAAAGACAATCAGTGCATAGCGGCAGGACCACAGTCACCGCGAGATGTCAGCCTTGCTGAGGGTAAGAACAGTGTCCTGTTTAACAGTGCCCCTGAGTATAAAGATATGAACCTTTGCAATGTTCATTTTCATAGAAATGCTGAGCATAAGGCGCCAAACTACTCTGCTTACGTTAAGGATGGTGATAATTCCGGTTGGGCCTGTAAGGAGCCCACAAGTGCAAGGCTGGCAAAAGGGAGTCATGTAGAGTATGAACATTGTGAAGGTATTGCACCGGGAGATACCATTGAGGTTCATTGGGTCTACACAACCTGCGACACTGAAACCAAAGGAGCAAAACCTCTTGGTGGCGGGTTAAGCGCTTGTATGACCGAACTTTGTGCCAATCCTCAGTTAAGAGTAGAAGCACAGATTTTCGTGCTGGCTGAAGATGGAACAGTTAAATTCAATGACAAGGAGCCGGTTACGCCAAAGGGTGATATCGTAAGATATACAGGTTCTACTACCGGGACAAGCTATAGCAATAACCACTGTTCACCCTATCAGGTGAACTGGAATGTCAGAACATCATGCGAGACCCTGGATATCAAGGATTTTGCTAAATGGTGCGGTGATAACAAATACGACGATCATCATGCTCATGGTGTAAGAGAGCTTGTCACATCACCTGCCCTATTGAGCCCAATTAAATAATTATTATTACCTGCATTCTAATTTAGCACGAAGAACACGTGAAAAAAGCAATTGTCTATTGCTGCACGCGTGTTCTTCGTGTTTTTTTATGAGTTTATCTCAACCCTTCAATCATTCTGCTCATCTTCTGCTTCAAGCAGTTCTTCTCTCAGTCTTTTTACGTTGGTGATTATTTTTGTTGTCTCTGAAGCACTGGGGGAAAAACTACGCTTCAGTATGGCGGACAGTGAAATTATTTTGCGTGGATTGGCTAGCTAGTGTCCATCCGGAAACTTATATGGACACTTGTGCAGTTTTCAATTTGGAAAGAAGTCATTTTTTGCAAGGTCAAGGAGATCAAGGGTT
>JADFVM010000243.1 GCA_015222555.1 Pseudomonadota bacterium | reverse complement strand
TTTCCTGCTTACAAGGAGGCTATTCAGGATTCCTGAGATATTTTGTGGTGTTGATTTTTTGCGGAAGTTTTTTTTCATTTATTTACAAACATCTTACCTTGACCGATCCTTAAGCTCCCTTTCCACATCCTTTTCCATCGACTTTTTCTTCAACGTTTCCCGTTTATCATGAAGCTTTTTACCTTTCACAAGCCCTATTTCCGCTTTCACCTTTCCATTTTTGAAGTAGAGCTTTAAGGGGACCAGGCTAAGGCCTCTTTCATTGACTTTGCCCAAAAGCCTTAGAAGTTCCTTTTTATGGAGAAGAAGTTTTCTGCTTCTCGTGGCGTCATGGTTATCACGGGCAGCATGGCTATATGGGGTAATGTGCGCATTTAATAAGTAGAGTTCTTCACCCTTGAAAACGGCATAACTATCCACAAGCTGGGCCTTGCCCAAACGAAGTGATTTCACCTCTGTTCCGACGAGAACAATACCGGCCTCAAAAGTCTCTTCCACAAAATAATCATGAAAGGCCTTTTTGTTTTTACATATAATTTTCTCAGACATTAATCAGTCCGACAGTGACAAGAAAGTTCATGTTCCAATATGCTTAATGGTTTAATATGCGGATAATTTTAGGCTGGTACTCCGCCTTTTTCTCCAAGCCTTTGCTCCATAATTTTAGGCCAAGGAAGGAAAGAATAAGACAAATTATTCCTGTGGCGCCTGCAACGAGATCAGGATCAGAAGCGGGCATATGCTCCCGGGCATAACTGTCACCCATGACCCCTCCAGCAATCATAAAGACAAGTGGAACAATATACACGAGAAAAGATGATTTTAGCAGAATAACACTGTCTATGGCGATCACAACCCTGTCCCCCACTTTTGCGTTAATATCATTAACGGCTCGCATCTCCATTCTCTTTCCATCATTACCACCCATGGCATGACAAGACGCCTTCGATCCGCAACCTGAGCAGGCAGAGCCCTTCTCGGTCTGAACAACGGCATAACCATTTTCAACCTTAACAACGCTGCCCTCTTCTTCCATCATGGCGAACTCCTTTATATGCCGTCAACAACATTATGTTGTGCATTAATTACATTTTCTTTTTTTATAAGATTATTTTCAACAAGAAAGTTATATATATTTTCTGCCATCATACTATGCGCCAACACATTTGGATGCGTATCGATTCTGCTGACGATCAATTCTTCACTTTCCCGCCCCTTAAAACAGGGCAGCAGATCCAGCGCATAATGACCTTTCTTTTTTGCAGTTCTTTCTATCTTGTTATGCAGAACCTCAAAATGATTATTCATTACGTCATAAAATTGCGGAAGGATAACGAGAGAAGATCTAATTCCCAGCTTTTTTGACAGATCATCTATCTTAGAGAGAAAAAGTAGTGTCATGTTCCAATTTTTGTTCTTTTCTTCATAAACATCAATTAATGATAATTTATTATGCTCTCTTTTCCTTAGACCAGCCTTCTGTAAGAAAGAATCATATCTCCCTAAAAGAAAAAGATACAAGTCAGAATGATTGCTAACAAATTTACGCATACTCAAAAGAATAAACTAAATTGAGCATAAGCCAGGTTCTCAAGTCCGCCGAATTCATTCCCTGTATCTCCCGCAAAGAGCTGTATTCCCAGAGTTAAATCCATGTTTTCCCTTAGTGATGATGCTAGAAAAGGACTGTAGAATCTGCTGCCATCCATGAGGTTAAGAATGAGTAAATTTTCAAATCTCGTAAGCGGCGTCAGGTCGTATCCAACATCCACGCCTATATAATTTTCCCCACCATAGCTTATGGGGTGTAAACTGCCGCCATCGTTGTAAAAATACTCTACCATAATAGTCAGTGAGTTATCAAAACCATAGTTGCCGGAAAGTAGCCAGCTCAAATTATCTACATGATTTTCTCTTGAAAAAGCCAGCTCTCCTTTAAACCCTGCATCCCCCACATATCCGGTAAAATCTGCACCTATAAAATCGACACCCACATGACTGCCGGCCGTTAAAGCAATATCATAGGAGCCAATCAATGTATCAACCTTGGCAGCAAAGGTGTCTGAACTATTTTTCATGGGGAGATAAACTAAAGAGGCTTTAGAAGCAATGCCCGAACTTAACTCCAGCACCACCCCATCAACACCGTCTCTTTCACCTCGTTCGATTGCCGTTGGTGAGAGGGGATTAAAAATATCAAGGGGACTGAAAAACCATCCCCGCCCCCAGGCGATTCTTTGCCTGCCAATGGTTAAGTCAACATCGCCACTCTTGATTTTCCCATATCCCCGATGCAGTGAGTGATTCCACCTTAAGCGGTCCTTACTGCTAATTTCACCGTCAAGATCCCAGTAGGTCCTACGGGGTGTCTGACTTGCATTCGCTTCAATCGCCGCAAATTCACCCGTTTCCAGATAATCACCAAAGACAACATCATTGTCATATTGAACGTTGTAGGAAAAGAAATGCCCGGTTTCTCCCTTCGCCTCAACTCTCAGCCTGTTACTGTCCAGGTAGTAATCTTCCTTATTAGCTGTTGTCTGTGAGTAAATCAGTAGATTTCTATATTGTCCTGACAGTGACAAGTTGCTTTCAGCACCGGAGGCCTGCAAGGGAAATAGGAGGGATAAGAAAAAAGTGACCTGTAAAAAGGGAGCAAAACTATAAGGAGCTGCTAGCAAAGATACATTTCTTGTCTTCCGGCAAATATCATCCGCCATCGATAACGTGACCATCTTTAAGCCTGATGACTCTCTTGCACATATCCATGACCATCTTTTCATGGGTGGAAAGGAGAAAGGTTATTTCATACTCCTCATTCAAGCGAAGCATCATCTTCATCAACTCACTTCCCGTTTCACTATCGAGATTGGCCGTCGGCTCGTCGGCCAGGATAATTTCCGGTTTTGACACCACCGCCCTGGCAACGGCCACCCTCTGCTGCTGCCCGCCGGATAATTCATTGGGCCGGCTGTGCTCTTTCCCGCTTAGACCCACTTCATCCAGTATCTTTAAGCTGCGTTCTCTCCTGTCCTTTCTGGACAATCCCTGCAACAGCATCACATACTCTACATTTTCAACAGCGCTAAGAACGGGGATAAGGTTGTACTCCTGAAATATAAAACCGATTCGATGAAGACGCAGGTCGGAAAGTTTTCCGCTTTTCATCGCCGAAATCTTTTCGTCGCCAATAAAGACGTCCCCCGACGAGGGACGATCTAATCCACCAATGAGATTTAGAAGCGTTGTTTTGCCTGAGCCCGACGGCCCTACCAGAGCGGTAAACTCGCCTTTGCTCGCTGAGATGGAAACGTCCTTCAGAGCAACAGTCTCGACCTTACCAGTGGAATAAACCTTACAAAGTTTTTCAGTCCTGACAATTGCCATAGTTTCCTGAAGTTCTAGTATTTAAAATGCCTGATCTGCTCGCCCTTGATTCCGATTTCAGCCATCGCTTCAATTCCCATTTCCAGGTGAATTTCTGAC
The DNA here is from genome assembly GCA_015222555.1 of Pseudomonadota bacterium. Lineage (GTDB taxonomy): Bacteria > Desulfobacterota > JADFVX01 > JADFVX01 > JADFVX01 > JADFVM01. The sequence goes on along the minus strand of JADFVM010000243.1, from coordinate 13,267 downwards.
CAGTTTTCCGTCACCTCCCTGTCTGAGTCTTCCGTTTTGACACCTTCAGGTGTTACGGGGACATCAGAAACAAGCAGCAACGCACCTCTGGCAATCTCATTGTAATGTCCGACAATAAAAAAGGTCGCCGTCTCCATATCGATAGCGATACACGTGAGCGACTTCAATCGCTTACGAAACCGCTCGTCATGTTCCCACACGCGTCTGTTCGTTGTATAAACAACACCTGTCCGGTATTCATGGCCATGCTCGGCGATTTTTTCCGATACATATTTATGCATCTTAAATGAAGGTAGTGCAGGAACTGAGGAGGGATAATAATCATCACTAGTACCCTCCCCCCTGATGGCTGCGTTGGGAAGAATGAAATGCCCTATCTCGGAAGACTTTTTCAGACCTCCGCATTTACCGAGGAAAAGAACACCTCTCGGCTGACGGGCAATGAGCAGGTCCATGATGGTCGCCATATTTGATGATCCTATACCGAAATTAATCATCGTAAGACCGCTTCTGCTTGTGGCCGCCTGCATCGGTTTATCTTCACCATATATGTCACAGTCAAAATGATTGGCAAAACTCCTCATGTAATGATGAAAATTTGTCAGCAACACATAGTCACCAAATTTGTCGAGAGGCATTCCCGTATAACGGGGAAGCCAGTTTTTTGCAAGCTCCAGTTTGTCAATCATGGGCAACTTTCTCCTTGATCTATACCTTTACTTTTCCTGTCATGCTGAACCAGTCGAAGCATGAAGCAAGTTTGGGCAACACATCATCAACGTCTGACTAAAGAAAAAATAGCCGCTTATTTTTAAACAATGGATCACACATACGGCCCTTATTACAACCAACAAGTGGGACAAGGTGAACTTGCCTCCCAACCTTTATAAAAAATAACGGTTTTAGTCTATCAGTGTATGCCTGTTCTGTAAAATCAAAAGAGCGTTAAAATAGATAGGAGGGAACCTCTGCTGAAAAAAATGAGGGAAAAGTTGGTGAGTAAGGAAAGTGAAGCAACAAGACGAAAAACGGCTTATCCATTACAATGAATCTAGAGTCGACGTATTTTCATCTTCTCGTCGACAAAATCACGATTCTCTGAGGCCGGAACTGTTAGAGATTAAACTCTTCCCACAATTCGCCTGAAAAGCGGCTTTTAATTGTTTCCTTTAAATATTGTTTAATATCTTCTGCTGTGGTAAAGGAGAGAACCTTTTCTGAGATGACTTTAGCATCATCGAGAGTTATATTTCTTAGAACTTTTTTAACCCTTGGGATGGCAAAGGCATTCATACTCAGTTCATCGAGGCCGAAACCGAGAAGAATGAGTGAATACACAGGATCACCGGCCATTTCCCCACACATTCCGACCTTGATATTAGCATTATGACCGGCGTCCACTATACTTTTAACCATTCTTAATATGGCCGGGTGAAGAGGGTCATAAAGATATGCGACGTGATCATTTACCCTGTCTATGGCGAGAGCGTACTGAATTAAATCGTTAGTCCCTATGCTGAAAAAATCAACTTCTCTGGCCAGCAGATCGGCAATGAGTGCTGCCGACGGGACTTCAATCATAATACCTGTTTCTATTCCATTGTCGAAAGAAATGCCTTCACTTTTCAGCTCTTCCTTTGCTTCATCAAGAATGGCTCGTGCCGCCCTTATCTCATCTACGCCTGAGATCATAGGGAACATGACCCTCACATTTCCATGAGCGCTTGTTCTTAGAATTGCCCTTAACTGAGTCTTAAACAGCGCAGTCTCTTTCAGGCAAAAACGAATCGACCGCAAACCCATAGCAGGATTCAACTCTTCGGGATGGTCAAAAAAAGGCATCATCTTGTCCATACCGACATCAAGGGTCCTGATCGTTACAGGATGGGGAGAGACCCTCTTTATCACGTCGGTGTAAACATTATAGTGATCATCCTCAGTAGGGGGTTCACTTCTCCCAATATACAGGAATTCCGTTCTGTAAAGCCCAATACCGTCTCCTCCATGACTTATCAGAGAAGGAATTTCCTCTATAATTTCAATATTGCCGGCGATATGAACTCGTGTACCATCCAACGTTTCTGCCGGAAGGTCGACATATTTGTGAATCTCTTTCTCAACGTAATTGTATCGCTGCTGCTTTTTAAGATATTCTTGAAATATTTTCCTGTCAGGGTTAATGACAACCTTTCCACTCAACCCATCCACAATGATATGGTTTCCCGTCTGGACCATGTCGGTAATTTCTTCGAGACCACCAACGGCAGGGATTTCCAGTGCCCTTGCCACGATTGAAGTGTGAGATGTCTTTCCCCCGATATCGATAGCAAAACCGATAATCTTCTCCTTGTTGATCTGTGCTGTATCAGCAGGAGACAGATCGTGGGCAACCACCACCACCTTTTCATCGATACCAGCCAGTTGCACGTGTTCTTCTCCTATCAGGTTTTTAAGAATCCTGTCGCCCACATGATCGATATCGCCACCTCGTTCTCTTAAATAGTAGTCATCAATATTTTCAAATATTTCCTTAAGTTCATCGATGACCATGGCAATCGCCCACTCGGCACAAACTTTTTCATTTCTAATATTACTGATTGAATCTTCAATAAGCATTTTGTCATCAAGCATCATAAGATGGGCATCAACAATGTAATGATGGTCCTTTTTCCCTTCACTAAAGACTTTATCTTTAATTTTTAAAAGCTGATCTTTTGAATCATTAACTGCTTTATGAAGCCGCTTAACCTCTCCTTCAACCTCATCACGAGAGATACGCCGTTTTACCGCTTTGGCCTTTTTATTATCAATGAGCCAAACCTTGCCAATAATAATTCCAGGAGACAGGGCTAAACCTTCTAGAATTATTTCTTTATCCATTCCTGTCATTCATTTTCTCCAAAATTATCTTTCACCAGGCTTTCCAGACTTTCAACAACTTGCAGGGCATCACATCCCGAGGCTTCAACCTTGATTGTGCTCCCCTTGGCAGCAGCCAGCATCATCACGCCCATTATGCTTTTCCCATTTATTCTGTGTCCATCCTTTTCAATAAATACTTCCGATTTATATTTATTTACGGTTTGAACCAAGAGCGCAGCCGCCCTTGCATGAAGCCCAAGCTTGTTTTGTATCGTTAATTCTCGTGTCTCCATCATAAATTTCAAAAAACTCCTATCCAGTATTTTTGCCTTTTAAAATAATAGCTCATCCCTATATAAAAGTGGAACTCCCTATTGATAATATTAATAAAATGTAAATAATCACTTGCACCGACAGCCCCTTCTTTACAAGCCCGTAACATATAGAAAAGATAATCAGCGCTATCGCACCAGTAATCATGGTACTACATGAAGATAGAGGTTCAGGTCTGGACTGGCACAAGATAGCCATCATAGCACCTGCAAGGACCACTCCCAGAAGCTTTAGTCTCCTTGACAGCAACGGCAGATGCAAGGATTTGAATCTATCAAAAACCTGCATCCCCACCTGGTAACCATTATATAGGCCAAAGATTCTTGTTGCTATATGAGGAATATTATAAAGCAGCAAGAATATAATGGGCGCGATGATTTGACCGAAGGCCGCAAACAGCACAGAAACAATTGAAGCAAATGGCTTTAGTGCACCCCAGAAAAAAGAGTCTCCAATGGCTCCGCAGGAGCCCATAACGGCAGTTTTCAAGGTCTTTACTTCATCACCGCTCACATTACCACTCTTTACGTCCTCCTCCATTCGTATCACGGTGCCAATAATGGCCGAGGCCATGTAGGGATGAGTATTAAAAAACTCAACATGCCTTTTTAGCGCATCCTTCAGTTCGCTCTCATTATCGTATATCAGTCTTAAAGCAGGCAACATGGCGTAACAAAAGCCGAGGTTTTGCATCCTTTCAAAATTCCAGGTAGACTGCAAAAAAAACATTCTTACAAAAACATTACGCAATGTCTTTCCTACCACCATTTAACCACCTCTATCAAGCCGAAAAAGACAACAAATGATGCAAAAAAAAGACTTAAGGTGTTTTTTATCCTTGCCATAGTCAGTACCGATGCGATACCAACAAGCGGAAGGACATAGTACAATACGCTCAAGCCTCTCAACGCAAAAGCAGGGAGTATTGGGTAAAGAAAATAAATAAACAGTGTCCCTATTGAAAGAAAAATAAAAAAAATGGCCACGTAAGCGAGGTAAAATCTTTTTATGCCCTTGAGACATTCCCTTTGAAGCTTATTCAAATCAAAATCCTCTATGGCTCTATCTGCCATGTGGGCAGACCTTATGTTGCGCTTTCGTATATAGGAATCCATTCTCTGTGCCAGAATAGCGGCAGGAATCACAATAATTAAGGAAAGGGATATAATGGCATCAGCGTTACCTTCAAAGAAACTCATGCTCCATACAGTGATTGCCGTAACGAGAACTGATACAATTGTTTCATCGGGGGGAATAGACGCGCCAACGGGAAGACAATGGATCCATAACAACTCAAGGATGAGACCAACCTTAAGTCCAACAACAGGTTCCCCCAGCATTATTGCAATGATGGGCGCAGCAACAATCGGCCTCGACAACATGAGCTGGCAAACTGCGGCCCTGTCCAGAGCTAAAAAACCTCCGACCAGGGAAACAGCCACTATTTCTAAAATAATCAACGTTGTCCCCGGCAGGCATTTACATATTTATCAATTAGCTCATCAAATTCAGACGGTTTTTCTTTTGGGACACATCTGACATCGAGAGCGACTCCCCGGGCCACCAGTTCTTTCAAATCCCTTACATCATCATCATTGAGAGCGATGCTAGGCGTTATCTGTTTTTTACCACTCACATAGTTAATATTACCAATGTTAATAGAATTACATTTAATCCCTTTTTTGTGCGCCTCAAAAGCGTCATGCGGACTGGAGAACAGAATCATTATCTTCTCTGCGCTTCCAATGTCACTATTTAAATCTGCCACGGCATCGTCAATGCCTTCGACCTTAAACTTAATATCATCAGGTGCCGCTATTTCCATAATCCGCTTCTGCAATGGATTAGACGCGGCTTTATCATCAGCCACAATAACCATGGTCGCACCTGTATAGGGAAGCCACCCTTCCAAAACCTGCCCATGAAAAAGTCTACTATCAACTCGTGCTAATACAATGCCCATATTTCGATTCTTGGATAAGTACCTGTAAAAGTTTAATGTCTACTTTTATTTAAGGGGGGGTCAGCCTCCCTTCAACAACTCTCCGGCAATAGAGATATTTTCCTTGCCGTAGGAGCTTATATACTGAGCCAGTTCTTCAAGGCCCATATTCTCTTGCACGAAAGAAAGTTTTAACATCATAGGCAGATTCACACCGGTGACAACTTCAACCTTTTTATCTTCAAGAAATGAGATGCTGAGATTAGAGGGCGTACCGCCAAAAAGATCTGTCAGGATGAGAATACCATCCATACCGTCAAGAGATTTAATGGCCTTCAAAATATCACCCCGTGCTTTTTCGGGAGAGGATGCGGGGCTGATAGAAACCCCCTTTATTCCCTTCAGATCCCCGACTATCTGTTTAGCTGTATTGATAAGTTCATCTGCCAGCTTTCCATGCGTAACAATCACAAAGCCTACCATATAATCACCCCTGTTTTCTACGCTCTGTTTTCATCCCGGTGAAAGACTTGAAGTTCACAGTCATACTTATTTTTTTTCATCATCTTCATCATATCCTCTACTATCGCCACCGACCTATGCCGTCCCCCTGTACAGCCAATCCCGATGGTAAGATAACTCTTTCCTTCATTTACATAGTTGGGGATGAGGAAATCGATTAAACTGGAAAATTTGTCTATGAATTCCCTGCCCAGTTCTGTTTTGAGAACAAAATCAGAAACTCTCTTATCTTTGCCCGTAAAGTTCTTTAGTTCATCAACAAAGTTAGGATTGGGAAGGAACCTCACATCCATGATGATATCTGCATCGTATGGCGCCCCATATTTAAAACCGAAGGAGACAAGATTAAGAGTCATCTTTTTTGAAAAAGCAGCATCTCGCACATACTCTGAAATAACTCTCTTTAGTTGATGGACATTGCAATCGGAAGTGTCTATGACCTTGCTTGCATCTTTTTTAAGATCCGCCAGCACCTCCCTTTCCTTTGCAATCCCATCAAGAATCCTTCCAGATATGGCCAGAGGGTGAACTCTTCTGGTCTCATTGAAGCGCTTGACCAGGATGTTGTCAGAGGATTCTAAAAAAATTATTTCAATTTCGTGACCGCGTTTTTCCAGTTCTTTCAGAGTCTCGGGAAAAGACTTTAGGAAATCGCCCCCTCTCACATCGATTCCGACGCCTACCCTCATTACTTCAGCAGACTCTTCACAGAGTTCAATAAACTTGGGCAAAAGAATGGCGGGCAGATTATCGACACAATAAAAAGCCCTGTCTTCCAAAGCCTTAATGGCCGTACTCTTTCCGGATCCGGAAAGACCCGTTATAACAACTATGCGGATCAATTTTTCTAAAAACGCCTTAGTGTTGAGACTCTAGATTACCGGCGTAATATCTCCTTTTTAAGATTTTTTTCAAACTCCAGCGCCGGGTGGCGTCCCATGATCTTCAATATATGATTTCTGGCGGCCACTTCAATAATTGTTGTCATATTCCTACCCGGTGTTACCGGCAATTTAACAATCGGTAGATTAAGATCCAATACTTCATAGGTGTCTTCATCAACCCCCAGCCTGTCGTATTGCTGATTTGGGTTCCACTGAACAAGATGAACCACCATATCGAGCTGTTTTTCTACCCTTACGGCGGTATTTCCAAAAAGATCCTTTATGTTAATGATTCCGAGCCCCCTGATTTCCATGTGGTAGCGGATAATTTCCGGGCTGCTGCCGATAATCACATTGGCAGGACTCTTTCTTAGAAGCACCATATCATCAGCAACTAATCGGTGTCCCTTGGAGATGAGGTCCAGCGCACACTCACTTTTCCCCACACCGCTCTTGCCAAGAATGAGGATGCCGATACCCAGGACATCGACAAGAACACCGTGAAGGCTCGTCGTTTCTGTCAAACGCTCTTCAAGGAGGTTGATTATTCTGGAGGTTAGCCTGTCACTGGAGTGAGTCGTCTTGAGTAAGGGCGTGTTGGTTTTTTCAGCTTCATCTTTTAAGTCCTCGAAAATATCGAGGTTAGATGTGACAATGAAACAGCAGATTTTGAGAGTGAAAAGACTGTGGATGGCAGCGATACGATCTTTTTTTGAAAGGCTATCGAGATAGGACATTTCAGTATTCCCTAGAACCTGTACTCGATTGCTATGCAGATGGTCGGTAAAGCCGGAAAGCGCTAATCCGGGTTTTTGAACTTTGGCGGAAGATATTTCATTATTGAGGCCATCCACACCGGCAACAATCTCCAGTTTCAGATCGTATCGCCTGTCTTCAAGCAGCTCTTTTACCGTAAAGCCGCTCATAAAAAAAGTGGCATGGACGACAGTTTAAGGGGAATAAGTCTATTTATATTAGTATTTGGCATCCTCATCGGCGAAGGTCCTGTAGACTTCCTCTCTGGACTTTGCCTCCATGAGACTCAATCTAAATTTAGGATCATTCATAAGGCGGGAGACCCTTGCCAGGGCTTTAAGGTGCGACCCTGCAGAATCTTCAGGCGCTATGAGAAGAAAAAAGAGGTGGGCATTTTTACCATCCATGGAATCAAAATCAATGCCTTCTTCGCTTCTTGCAAAAACAGCCATCACATTTTCAATGGATGAGAGCTTACCATGCGGTATTGCTACACCATCTCCGATACCTGTACTACCCAGCTTCTCTCTCTCAATGAGAACCTCAACCAAAGTCTCGATATTTACGCTATCGTCATTTTTTGCCGCGACGACAGCCATCTCTTCAATGGCCTCTTTTTTACTCTTTGATTTGAGCTCGGTAATGATGGACTCTTCATCCAGAATGTCGAGAATTTTCATTCTTTCAAACGACTAGACTGACTTTGGTTCTATAAGGCCGTAATTGCCATCCTTCCTTCTGTAAATGACACTCACACTATTGTTGCCGGCATTAGTAAAGACAAGAAAATCCTGGTGAAGCAGGTCTATCTGCATAACCGCCTCATCGACTGACATCGGCTTTGCAAAGTAGTTCTCCATTTTAATCACTTCGGGTTCAGATTCACTTTCAAAGCTTTCCGAAGAGTAGATAGTCTCTTCCAGCGTCGTAGTGGAATTATTTGCTCTGGGCTTATGTTTCTTGATGCGCTCCTTATGTCTTCTGAGTTGCCTCTCAATCTTGTCCATTACTTTGTCGATAGAGGAATACATATCCTCTGTAGCCTCGGAACCGGAAATAGGAATTCCATTTGCCATAAGGTTTACTTCTGCAATATGTCTGTATTTCTGAACAGATAGAACCACATTAGCCTCAATGGGATTATCGATATACTTTTTTATTTTTTTTACCTTCTCTTCCGTATAACTCCTGATTGCATCCGTTGGATCGAGATGCTTAAAAGTGACAGAAACCTGCATTACTTCCTCCATAATAATAGTTGACCACCTATGAGAAAAGCTAACAAATACTGCGCCAACTGTCAATCAATTTGTTTGCAGGAAAAGAACGCTTTTTAAGCTGTCCAGGCTGTTCAAATCAGCTCACAAAAGCTACTTTACATTGATCGTCGAATTCACCTGGAGCCGGCTCAAAAAAGAAAGGATGAAATCAATTGAATCTGTTGACGATTTTAGCCCATTCTGTTAATCTTTGTGCAATTTTTTCTCATTGAAGGAGCACCCATGTCAAAGGTTAAAACACGTTTTGCACCCAGCCCAACAGGATTTCTGCATATAGGAGGGGCGAGGACAGCCCTTTTCAACTGGTTATTCGCCAGACACCACGAGGGAAGCTTCGTATTAAGAATAGAAGACACCGATCTTGAGCGTTCCACACAGGAATCGGTCGACGCCATTTTTGAGGGAATGCAATGGCTCGGCCTGGACTGGGACGAGGGTCCCTACTACCAGTCCCAAAGATCAGAGATTTATTATGACCACATTGAAAAAATGCTGGGTCAGGGAAAGGCCTACCGATGTTACTGTAAACCTGATGAACTGGAGGTCAAACGTGCAAAAGCAATGGCTGAAGGAAAAAAGCCAAAATACGACGGTAAATGCCGAGAGCTGACAGTCCAGGGGAAAAACAACCCTTTCACCATTCGCTTCAAGGCTCCTCAATCAGGCCAGACTGTCGTTGATGACATGATCAAGGGAAGGGTCTCTTTTGAAAACAATGAATTGGATGATCTCATCATAGCAAGAAGTGACGGCTCCCCAACCTACAATTTCGTCGTTGTTGTCGATGATGCCACCATGGGGATAACACACATCCTCAGAGGGGATGACCACCTTAACAACACACCGAGACAGATCCTTCTTTATCAATCATTGGGGTATAATCCGCCCATTTTCGGCCATGTTCCCCTGATTCTGGGACAGGATAAAAAAAGGTTGAGCAAACGTCATGGAGCAACATCCGTTATGGCCTATAAAGAGATGGGCTACCTGGCCGAGGCCCTTGTAAATTATCTATCCAGGCTGGGCTGGTCCCACGGAGACCAGGAGATATTCTCCATCGAGGAATTAATTGATTATTTTGACTCTGATCACATCGGGAAATCGGCAGGAGTTTTTGATGAAGACAAGCTGTTGTGGCTAAACGCTCACTACATCAAGGAATCCACCGATGATAATCTCGCGCTGGCAGTTCTTCCTCTCCTTAAAGAAAAAGGTTGTGAAGTTTCTACGAGTCCACCTCTGCCCGCAGTGATTAACGTTGTTAAGGATAGAGCAAAAACCCTACTGGAAATAGCTCAGATGTCCGAGCTTTTCTATGTGGAAGAAATCACTTTTGATGAAAAGGCCGTCAACAAATTCCTTACTTCAGAAGTGTCAGAAACGCTTGAAGATGTCATGTCAGGCATATCAGCCATTGAAGACTTCAATGAAGAGAGTATTGCCGATTTTTTCAATAATTTCACAGAAAGCAAGGGATTGAAGCTTGGCAAAGTTGCCCAGCCTGTACGCGTTGCCATAACAGGCGGCACTGTCAGCCCCGGCATATTTGAAGTTATTCATCTACTGGGAAAAGACCAAACGGTAAAGAGAATAAAAAATGCACTAGCACGTATTTCTTAGAACTTTGCCACCCCCTGCATCTTGCATAAGCAGGATAGGGCCGGGTTAAACTTCAGGACAACCCAAGAGTCCTTACCTTTTTCCAACTGCTCAAATCACCTCCGAGAGAGCCTTGCCAGCCAAGCGCATAGTGTGATAGAGTAGATCCTCTTCAAAGAACATTAATAAATAAGGAACTTGGTATAATATATGACATCAACCTCTCTTTCCGGCAGTCTTGGCTTAACATCGCTTATCATGAGCGCTGGGCCTGTCGTTAAATTTATCCTCATCATTCTATTTTTACTCTCCATCATATGCTGGGCTATCATATTCTATAAAAGCAGACACATTAGAAAAGCGAGAAAGACGTCTGCTGACTTTTTAGATATCTTCTGGGATTCAAAGAAGCTTGACACCGTCTCTCTAGCAGTCAAAGACCATGAAAACGCCCCTGCAGCAAGAATTTTCAGGACCGGCTATATGGAGGCGATGAAGGCGGCTCGTAGCGCTAAAGAAGGAGAAGCTCCTTTCTCCGCCCTGGGAACTGAAATGGTGGAAAGGGCCCTTCGAAAAACAGAAGGGATAGAAATCGCCGACCTTGAACGGCATCTCAGCTTCCTGGCAACAACAGGCAGTGCGGCCCCATTTATCGGACTTTTCGGCACGGTGTGGGGAATCATGAATTCATTTCAGCGTATCGGCGCTATGGGAACGGCAAACCTCGCCGTTGTTGCTCCCGGCGTTTCCGAAGCCTTGATCGCAACGGCTATCGGACTTGCCGCCGCCATACCAGCCGTTATCTCCTATAATATTTTTGTCGACAAAATACGCCGATTGTCACAGGAGTTCGAAAGCATGATTCTCGAATTTCTGAATATTGCCGAACGTGGCCTGAGAAAGAAAAGAGATGAAAACAACTAAAGGTCGATTTGTACCGCTTTCTGAAATCAACGTAACGCCCTTTGTCGATGTCATGCTGGTGCTCCTGATCATTTTCATGGTAGCAGCCCCCATGATGCAGCAGGGAGTAGAAGTTGACCTTCCCAAAGCAAAAGGCAAAGGATTTACCAAAGAAGCGCGTCTAATTGTTGGAATAACAAAAAACAAGAATATCTTTATTGACAACAAGGGGCAGACAACCCTTCAAAAGCTAAGGCCTATCTTAAAGAAAAATATTAATCAAGAAGTGCTGATAAAAGCTGACACCGATGTACCCTATGGTTTTGTTATGAAAGTTATGGCTGAAATCAAAGATGCAGGCATCGAAAAGGTAGGCATGGTAACGACGCCTGAAAGGTAAGCGCATACCGGTATTACAATGAATACTTTAAGGATGAACAACGGTTTTGCTGTTTGGCTGTGGATTTCCCTCTTTATTCATTTTCTTGTTCTTTCATCTGCAACTTATATCAGCAAAAAAAAAGAGGTCGACAGGGATTTTTATGCCCCTGTTTATAAGGTGAATCTGGTTTCACTTGATAAACCTAAACCTGTTAAAATTAAAAAGTCAAAGCGGGCAATAACTAAAAAAACGGCAACTAAAAAGAAGGTGTCAGCACCTGCAGTTACAACGAAAAAAGCAGTCAAGACAAGGACCTCGCCGAAAAAAATGGTAGCCACTGTTAAGCCCGAGACTGTCGACACCGATGCCGCGATTGCGGCCCTTAGAAGAGATATGGAACCGACAATTGCTGTCGAAAGGATCAGAGAAAAGCTGGAGCAGGAACTTGCTGCTGAGGATAAAAGTATTACCAAAGAAGCTGAGGTTACCTCATCAGCATTAAAGGCAGGCGTTAAAAAAGTCAATGTCAGAGAGATGGACAAGGCCCTGCAGGATTATTATGACACGGTATGGGAAAAGATTGAAAACAGCTGGGTTCTGCCCGGTACAGGTGATTTTTCCGGGATGACGTCAATAGTTTCTGTCATCATTTCAGCCTCCGGTCAGTTGAGGGAAGTGTCCATAGAGGAAGGATCGGGCAATGGATTTTATGATCAGTCAGCCATTCGGGCCGTGAGAAAAGCAACGCCCTTCCCTCCCCTGCCAGCCGGATATAACAAAGGTATGGAAATAGGATTCCGGTTTAAACAATGATAAAACCAGCCAATCGATATGAAAATAGCCTTTCCCGTTCAATGGCAGTCGCTATAATATTGTTCTTTATTGCAACTTTCATCCCGTCGACTGCGCAGGCGAAGGTCTATATCGACATAACCTCACCTTCTACACGCAAATTTCCCATCGCCATAGAAGACTTTGAAAACGGTAGCTCTTACAATGAGATCACTGATGTAATCCGGGCCGATCTCGACTTCTCCGGCCTATTCAATATTGTTGGAGGCAAGGGAGAAGAAGGCAACGATTCCTTCTGGCAGTCTGCCGGAGCAGAGGCGCTGATTAAGGGGAAGGTTACCAGTAAGGACAATCTATTAATCATTGAGGCCTATCTTTATGACATTGTAAAAGGCACCACGCTCCTGGCAAAGAGATATAGAGGAGAGAAAAGAGGTTTACGGAATATTTCACACTATTTTGCCAATGATGTTCTGGAAGTCCTAACAGGAGAAAGAGGCATCTTTGAAACAAGAATCGCCTTTGTTGCCAAAAGAGGTCGGAATAAAGAAATTTATCTCATGGATTATGATGGTGAAAACAGCCGGCAGGTCACGGCAAACGAAAGCATCAATCTTTCACCGTCCTGGTCACCCGACGGCAGAGAACTGATCTATACCTCCTTTATGGAAGGTGTAGCCTCAATCTACAGGAAAAAACTTGCCACATTCAAGGACACAAAACTTCTTAATAAAAAATATATGAATATGGGAGGCGCCTGGTCACCCGATGGCAAAAAAATAGCGTTGACCATCAGTAAAGATGGAGATTCGGATCTCTTTTTAATAGAAAAAGGGGGGAGTTCTTTAAAAAGACTAACCTCGGGTTGGGGACTTGATGTTTCCCCTGCCTGGTCGCCCGATGGCAAAACGATAGTCTTCGTATCCGACAGGAGCGGGAATCCGAATCTGTATGCGACTTCAGCGTCAGGCAGCAATTTAAGACGGCTCACATTTGAGGGAAAATACAATGC
>JADFVM010000242.1 GCA_015222555.1 Pseudomonadota bacterium | reverse complement strand
AAGACATACGTGCCCGCATGGATGCCGTTCTCGAACACGGCAAGTTCATCATGGGCCCAGAAGTCAAGGAGCTGGAAGAAAAGATAGCCGCTTTTGTTGGTGTGAAACACTGCATCGGCTGTGCTTCGGGAACCGATGCCCTGCTCATGTCGTTGATGGCCATGGATGTCGGCCCGGGGGATGCCGTCTTTACTACACCCTTTACCTTCATCGCCACTGCCGAGGTCATCAGCCTCCTGGGTGCCACGCCTGTATTCATCGATATCGATCCCAAAACCTTTAACATCGATCCAGCCCAACTTGAACTGGCCATCCAGGCAGTCAAGGAAAGAAATCAGTCTTTATATCCTTTACCTTTAGCCTCTAACCTTGGGCCCTTAGCCTTGACACCGAAAGGCGTGATCACCGTAGATCTCTTTGGCCTTCCATGCAACTATGATCGTATTAATGCTATCGCCAGAGAGTCCGGCCTTTTTGTCATTGAGGATGCTGCACAGGGCTTGGGTGGAGAATACAAAGGCAAAAGAGCCTGCGCCTTGGCTGACATCGGCTGTACTTCTTTTTTTCCGGCAAAGCCTTTAGGCTGTTATGGTGACGGAGGGGCTGTATTCACGGACAGTGATGAGATGGCCGCGAAATTTGCCTCCATTCGCGTCCACGGCAAGGGCAGGCATAAATATGACAATACCCGGATAGGCCTTAACGCCCGTTTGGACACCTTACAGGCTGCCATCCTCAATGCTAAATTCGACATATTTCCCGAAGAAATTGACTTTCGCAACCAGGTCGCATCAAAATATACAGAATCCCTCTCAGCTTTGAGCTCTTATTCCTTTCAGCTTTCAACTCCTTTTGTGCCGGAAGGATACAAAAGCGCTTGGGCACAGTATTCGCTTCTCTCTGACAAAAAAGATCAAATCCAGAGCGCTCTCAAGGAAAAAGAGATTCCAACAGCAGTCTATTATCCAAAACCCCTGCATCTTCAGAGCGCATTTGCATATCTTGGATATAAAGAGGGGGATATGCCGGCAAGTGAGGATTGCTCAAGGCGAATATTCAGCCTGCCTATGCATCCTTATCTGGAGGATAGGAAGATTGAACGAATCTGTAGAATTATAGGTAATGAAATATCTCTCACAGAGCTTACAGAGACCGCAGAGGGTAAATAATGAAGTAATGCTCAAGAATGGAATAATAAGGATCATTAACACACCACAAGGATAAATAATATCTCTCGCAGAGCTCACAAAGACTGCAGAGTTAATCTTTTATTAAAATAATTAGTTTTTCTCTGTGCCCTCTGTGGGCTCTGTGAGAGAACCTCTAAAAATGAAAATCGTAACCATCATCGGCGCCCGCCCCCAATTCATCAAGGCAGCTCCAGTCTCCCGAGCCATTGCCGAACATAATAAACTTGTTATCGGTCAACTGATAACTGAAGTAATCGTTCACACTGGTCAGCACTACGACCGGAATATGAGTGATGTCTTCTTCGAGGAAATGCATATCCCTAAGCCGAACTACCTTCTGGACATCCATGGCCTCTCACACGGCGCAATGACTGGTCAGATGCTGGAGAAGATAGAAGAGGTACTCATGAATGAAAAACCGGACATGGTGCTGGTATATGGGGACACGAATACAACCCTTGCCAGCGCCTTGGCCGCTGCTAAACTCCATATCCCTGTGGCCCACGTGGAGGCGGGCCTTCGGTCCTTCAACCGCCGCATGCCCGAGGAGACCAATCGGGTCCTCACGGACCATGTTTCTACGATCCTTTTCTGCCCCACGAAACAGGCAACAGAGAATTTGAAAGCCGAAGGAATTGTTGATTCAAACACAGAACATGAGCTATCAGCTATGAGCTGCAAGCTCCCACAAAAAGTGGCATTGGTCGGTGATGTGATGCTCGATGCCGCTCTCTATCATAAACAGTATGCCAAAAAGCCGCGATTCGACCTTCCGGAAGAATTTATCCTCGCCACCATTCACAGGGCGGAGAATACAGACAATGCCGAGCGTCTGAAATCTATTTTCAGAGCCTTTGAGAAAATATGTCAGGAGATTCCGATTATCCTTCCTCTCCACCCCCGCACTCGCAAGGAAATCGATGCTCATGACTTCCTCTTCACGAATAACGATTCACAATTTACGCATAACACCTCACGCTTCATGCTCATTGACCCCGTAAGCTATCTGGAAATGATCTATCTTCTGGAGCGCTGTTCCCTTGTCATGACTGACAGCGGCGGGCTTCAAAAGGAAGCTTTTTTCTTCCAAAAACCCTGCGTTACTCTTCGAGATGAAACAGAATGGGTGGAGTT
>JADFVM010000241.1 GCA_015222555.1 Pseudomonadota bacterium | reverse complement strand
TGAACGATCCTCTCGTTCCCTACACAAAAACCGACTCGCCAGCCGGGCATATTGTAGCTCTTTGAAAGGGTGAAAAACTCTACACCTACATCTTTAGCGCCCGGCACTTGCAGAAAACTGGGCGCCTGATAGCCGTCGAAAACAATATCAGCATAGGCCAGATCATGAATAACGATGAGGTCGTTTTCCTTTGCAAAGGCAACGACTTTTTCAAAAAAATCGAGTTCAACGACAGCTGTAGTCGGATTGTGAGGAAAATTGAGGAGGAGCACCTTCGGTCTTGGCCAGCTTTGTTTATAGGCCTCCTGAAGGTCTTCGAAAAAATCCCTGTTTGGTCCCGTTGGAATACTTCTTACATCTCCCCCGGCAATGATGACGCCATAGGAATGGATGGGATATGAAGGATTGGGCACCAATACCACATCGCCCGGTCCGATAATCGCCATGGCCAGGTGAGACAGGCCTTCCTTGGATCCCAATGTGGCGATAGCCTCCGTCTCGGGATCTATGTCCACATCAAACCTTCTTTTATACCAGCTGGCAATCGCCTTTCTTAGGCCGAAGATCCCCTTTGAAAGGGAGTAGCGGTGATTCCTCGGATCCTGCGCCGCTTCTATCAGTTTGTTAACAATATGGGGCGGCGTCGGATTGTCGGGGTTGCCGATGCCGAAGTCAATTATATCCTCACCCTGGCGTCTTTTTTCCAGTTTGTACTTATTTACAATGTCAAAGATATAGGGCGGAAGCCGCTTAATTCTGTAAAATTCTTCCAACAGTAACCTCTTTATTAAAATATTCGGCATTAAAGGAGCTTCTGATCAAAGGCCCTGCATAAATGCCGGTAAATCCCATTTTTTTTCCTGCCCTTTCAAGCTCATCAAAGAGGTCGGGATGAATATACTCCACGACGGGCAGATTTTTTTTAGTCGGTCTCATATACTGGCCGATTGTTACCAGATCACAACCCGCCTCTTTTAGATCCTCTAATGTCTTTAATATATCCCTTTTCTTTTCTCCCAGGCCGAGCATAAGGCCGGACTTGGTTGTTATATGAGGGAAGTGTTTCTTGACATAATTAATAAGAGTCAGCGAGCCTGTGTAATCTGCTTGAGGCCGAACCTTACTGTAGAGATCAGGAACCGTCTCAATATTGTGGTTATAGACTTCAGGTGCGGCCTTGCAGACCCTGTCTACGGCATTGAGATCGCCGCCAAAATCAGGCGTCAATACCTCTACATATATACCATCCCTGATTTTTTTTATTTCACCGATTGTTTCAGCAAAATGCCTCGCTCCGCCGTCAGGCAGATCATCTCTCGTTACGGATGTGACTACCACATAATTGAGGCCCATTTTTTTAGCGGCCTCGGCAACCCTGGATGGTTCATCAGGATCCAGCTGCCTGGGGGGCGCATTGCTGATGGAACAAAAACCGCAATTTCTCGTGCAATTTTCTCCAAGAATAAGAAAGGTTGCCTGCCTTTTTTCAAAACATTCTCCCAGGTTGGGACAACGTGCTTCTTCGCATACGGTATGCAAGGCATTTTTCCTCAAGACACCCTTAACTGTTTTTACACGATCCCCTTTGCCCGGCGGTCTCTTCAGCCAGTCAGGAAGCCTCTTCGATTCGGTTTCAGTCGCCAACATAAGCTGGCTATATTACTCCATGTTCCCGATCTCCGTCAAAGGTTTTTATTGTGGTGGGTCGAGTAATAATTAATATGATTTGAGGCTTGTATGCACTACAATCCATGCTGTGCGGAAAAGCGTTCGAGACCGATTTTTAGGCAAAAGGGTAAATATCCTTGACTTAGTCCGGTAGCAACTGATATTTTTTGAACCCATCTTTAAAAGTTATCATCATAAGAGGTAAATGCATGGCAAGCGCACAAGAAGCACGTCTTGTCCAAAGATTAAAAGATAAAGATCCTGCGGCCATGGATGAACTGGTCGATGCGTATAGTGGTAAAATCTTCAACCTGTCCATAGGCCTTTTAAAAAAAGAAGAAGATGCCGAAGATGTCGTTCAGGATACGCTCTTACAGGTTTTTGAAAAGATAAACACCTTCAGGGAAGAGGCTGCCCTGTCAAGCTGGATGTATCGAATCGCTCTCAACTTTTCTTATATGAAGTTGAGAAAGATAAAAAGGGATGATTATACGCCGCTTGAAGAGTATCTGCCGAAATTCCGGAGCGATGGAATGCATAGCATGCCGGTGCAAAACTGGGCGGAGAAGGGTGAAACGACGCTTCTTAGAAAAGAGCTGGGCGAAATATTGAAGGATAGCATAAACAGCCTCTCTGAAAAATATAGAATCGTCCTTCAGTTAAGAGACATTGACGGTTTTTCCACTGAAGAGGTTGCAAACATTACGGGCATGACGGTTCCGGCGGTAAAGTCCAGATTACACAGAGCAAGACTTTTCCTGAGGGAAAAGATTTCAACATATTACAGGGATTAGGGCACATATTTATGAGATGTGAAGATTTGGTAAGTATTATAATTGATTATCTTGAAGATTCGATGGACCCCGCTTTTAAAGAAGAATTTGAACGTCACATGGGTGATTGTTCCTCATGCCTTGCATTTTTTGAAACATATAAAAAGACGCGGGACCTTACAAAAGAGATCAAATGTGATGATATTCCCCCCGATGTTCAAGACAGAGTCCGTGCCTTTCTGAAAAAAAAAATCTCTCAAGCCTAGTGTCGTGTCAACCGTAAATTGTCGGTTGACGCGACACTGGCGCAATCCCCAGACTTCTGCTAATATCAGACGAAAATAAACAACAGAATTTTGACCTTTAACGCCTTTTAATCAGACCCGAGGTTATTTGCGTGAACTACAGAGTTGAAAGAGATACCCTTGGTGAAGTAAGGGTGCCCTTTGATGCCTATTATGGTGCGCAGACCGCAAGAGCGGTTGAAAATTTTCCTATCAGCGGTATGAGGGCCCATCCTCATTTTATCAGGGCCACAGCCATGGTGAAATATGCTGCGGCGAAGGCCAATATGGAATGCGGCGTTCTGGACAAAAAACTTGGTAATGCCATTGTTGAGGCCGCAAAGGAGGTCATGGATGGGAAATGGAAGACACATTTTGTTGTCGATGTCTTCCAGGCCGGGGCCGGGACTTCACACAACATGAATGCCAACGAGGTGATTGCCAACCGGGCCATAGAAATTTTAGGCGGTAAGCGAGGCGAATATACCCTTATCCATCCCAATGACCATGTCAATATGTCGCAGTCGACAAACGATACCTTTCCCTCATCCATGAGAATTGCTACCTTGATGTTAGGCCGTGAACTTCTTCACTCCATAGAGATCCTGTATAAAGCCTTTAAAAAAAAATCAACCCGTTTTAATGGGATTATGAAATCGGGCAGGACCCATCTGCAGGATGCTGTCCCGGTGCGCCTGGGGCAGGAATTCGGCGCTTATGCCTTAAGCCTTAAAAAGGGTAAGAAGAAAATAGAAGAAAGTCTTAAGGCTTTGCGGATGTCAGGCCTAGGCGCAACGGCAGCCGGGACGGGCATGAATACCCCCGGGGGATACAGAAAAAGTGTCATCAATCATCTGTCCAGGATTTCAGGTTTTGAAGTGACGGGAGCTAAAGACTTTTTTGAGGCAACACAGAGCATGGCTGATTTCGCCAACCTGTCATCATCGATAAAAAACCTCGCTCTTGAAATTACCAGGATATGTAATGATCTGAGGCTTATGAGTTCAGGGCCCCGGACGGGGCTGGCAGAAATTAATCTCCCCCCTGTGCAGCCGGGTTCATCCATTATGCCGGGAAAGGTGAATCCCGTGATGGCGGAGGCTCTTAATATGGTTGCTTTCCAGGTCGCCGGTAACGATCATACCGTTTCCATGGCGACACAGGCCGGTCAACTGGAGCTGAATGTAATGATGCCGGTTATCAATCATAACATCCTTACTTCCATGGAGATTTTAAAAAACGGACTGGCACTTTTTGCCGTGAGATGTGTTGACGGCATTACGGCCAACGAAGCCGTATGCAGTAACTATGCAGAGAAAACGGTTGGCCTCGCAACGGTATTAAACCTTCATGTCGGTTATAATAAAGCCGCTGAGATATCAAAGAAGGCCGTGCGGGAAAACAAGACTATCAGGGAGCTTGTGCTGGAAGAAGGCTTGTTGAGCAAGGAAGAGATTGATACAATGTTGGACATAAAAAATATAACATAGTGTCGTGTCAACTGTAAAATGACGGTTTCAGCAACACAAGGAGGAAAGAGAACGAATGGACAAATGGCGTTGTAAGGTTTGCGGTTTTATTTACGACCCTGAAAAAGGTGATCCGGATAGCGGCATTGCGCCGGGTACAGCTTTTGAAGATATCCCCGATGACTGGGTTTGCCCCATCTGTGAAGTCGATAAAAGTGGATTTGTAAAAATGATATGATCAGGCAGTGGTCAAAGCTGACCGGCTTTGACCCTTTCCGCCTTCTCTTCAACAGCCTTTGCCATATCTTCTCTATAAGTGGCCAGCTTGTCGGCAATTTCAGGATATTTAATCGATAAGATTTCTGCGGCAAATATCCCCGCATTTTTTGCCCCGGCCTTTCCTATAGCCATTGAGGCAACAGGGATACCCCCCGGCATTTGAACCGTTGCGAGAAGTGCATCCATCCCCTTGAGTGGAGATGAGTCAATAGGTACGCCTATAATGGGGAGCGTTGTTTCCGAGGCGATGACACCCGCAAGGTGTGCCGCAGCGCCTGCCCCGGCGATGATAACCTCAATACCATTGTCTCTGGCTTCAGAGGCCAACTTTGAAGTCCGTTTGGGTGACCGGTGCGCCGAGGCGATTGTCTTTTCATAGCCAATATTAAACTGTTCCAGTGCCTTAGCGGCTTCGTTCATAATAGGCAGATCAGAATCACTTCCCATGATGATTAACACTTTTATTTCATTTGTCATTGATTTCTCTCCAACGCTTTTTTACCGATATCTTTTCTGAAATAGGCGCCATCCCAGTTTATTTTGTGAACAGCACCGTAGGCTCTAGTGATTGCATTTTTCACATTTTCCCCGGTGGCAGTCACACCAAGAACCCTGCCACCATTGGTGACAACGTCCTCGCCAGATTCTTTTGTCCCGGCATGAAAGACGAAAACATTCTCTTCTTTTTTCAGTGTGTCGAGGCCTGAAATTACCTGACCTTTTTTATAGCTTCCAGGGTAACCCTTCGATGCCATGACGACACAAACAGAGGCACCCTCTTTCCATTTAATATCAACCTTATCAAGGGTACCATCAGTGCTTGCCTCCATGACAGGGATGATGTCGCTTTCCATTCTCATCATCAGTGGCTGACATTCGGGATCGCCAAAGCGGGCATTAAACTCCACAACTTTTGGCCTCTTATCGGTTATCATCAGGCCGGTATACAAAATCCCCTTATAGGCTCGTCCTTCAGACGCCATTCCTTTGATTGTGGGTATAATAATAGTTTCCAGAATTTCTTTTTCCATCTCTTTGGTAATGACAGGTGCCGGCGAATAGGCTCCCATCCCCCCTGTGTTAGGGCCGTAATCGTCATCAAATATCGGTTTGTGATCCTGTGCAGAGGGCAGCATGGCGACGTTTTTTCCGTCACTGAAGGCGAGAATAGATGCTTCCTCTCCCTCCATGAACTCTTCTATGACGACGCTGTTGCCGGCAGAGCCGAAGACCTTTTCTCCCATGATTGAATGGACGGCTGCTTTTGCTTCTTCAACTGTCATGGCAACAACGACACCTTTTCCCGCTGCAAGGCCGTCTGCCTTGATGACAATGGGTGCGCCCACCCTGTCTATATAGGTCAGAGCTTCTTCCTTTGAGGTGAAAGATTCATATGCAGCCGTGGGTATGCCATATTTTTTCATAATCTCTTTGGAAAAGCTTTTGCTTCCCTCCATTTCGGCCGCTTTTTTTGAAGGACCGAAAATTTTGAGTCCACTCTTTTCAAAGAGGTCAACAATGCCCATCGTCAAAGGAACTTCCGGCCCTACAATCGTGAGATCTACTTCATTTTTCGAAGCAAATCGAGCAAGACCCTCAATGTCGCTGGCAGACAGGTTGACCGTCTCAGCTATTTCGGCGATGCCGGCATTCCCAGGCGCACAGTAGGTATGAGATACCTTGGGGCTCTGTTGTATCTTCCAGATGAGGGCATGTTCCCTTCCCCCGCTGCCTATGACGAGAACTTTCATGACAGATTGTCCTCGATTCGGATCAACTTGGTTTTATCCATAATAATGTCAAGGCTATCAATCTTATTGAGGGCATGTTTCAGGTTCTTTTCCTGCGCTTCGTAAGTGATAATAACGAGTGGCACGGTCTGTTCTATCTGCCGGCCTTTTTGTAACACCGACGAGATACTTATATTATGCTCACCTAAAATGCCCGATATTTTTGATAGAACGCCAGGCCTGTCGACCACTGAAAATCTGAGATAGTATTTGGATGTAACCTT
This sequence comes from Pseudomonadota bacterium, assembly GCA_015222555.1. Classification (GTDB taxonomy): domain Bacteria; phylum Desulfobacterota; class JADFVX01; order JADFVX01; family JADFVX01; genus JADFVM01. The sequence goes on along the minus strand of JADFVM010000241.1, from coordinate 654 downwards.
TCCCATATCCTTGATGGGCAGCTCTTTCAATTTTTGGAAGGCCAGAGGCGGCACCCTTCCGGAAATGCCCTTAATAATATCCCTGGCAAGCTCAATGGCATCTCCAATAACCGCGCTGGCCGTTGGCATCATGCCGGCGCCCGGACCGTAATACATGGTCGGCCCGATGGCATCGCCTGTTGCATAAACGGCATTGAGAACACCCTCAACATTTGCAAGCAGGGCGCCTTTCGGGATCATCGTGGGATTGACTCTTGCTTCTATCTCATCTCCCGACTTCTTGGCGATGGCCAGCAGTTTTATCTTGTAGCCCAACTCTGAGGCATAATTGATGTCAAGTTTTGAAATGTCGCTTATCCCTTCCGTATGAATATCCTCAAACTTTACCCTCGTTCCGAAGGCCAGTGACGTAAGAATAGCCAGTTTATGGGCGCTGTCCACACCCTCTATATCAAAGGTGGGATCTGCCTCGGCATAACCCAGCCTTTGCGCCGATTCCAGTACGGGCTGAAAATCCAGCCCTTTGTTTGTCATCTCAGTAAGAATGTAATTTGCCGTGCCGTTGATGATAGCGTCGATTGTCTGCATGTTGTTGGCTGCAAGCCCTTCTTTCAAGGCTTTTATGACAGGTATGCCGCCTCCCACACTCGCCTC
>JADFVM010000240.1 GCA_015222555.1 Pseudomonadota bacterium | reverse complement strand
TCACTGATTTTACTCAGGCTTCTGTTGTGATCTTTGATACCCTTAATGGTTCAGTCAGTGGTCCCGGTGATTTCAACATAATTAAAGGCGTTGCCATTGACAGTGAAGACCACATTTATGTGACAGATACCATGGCCGGTAATTTTAAAATATTTTTAATGGAGGGTGAGCTTTTACTTGTTGTGGGGGCGACCTATCCGCGACCCGTCCCCGGCGGATTTAATCTCCCCATGGACATAGACAGGAATGACAGGATATATATTGTTGACCAGATGAACTTCGCCTTTCAGGTCTAGCAGTATATGAACGAAGATTATCTTGTGAAGCATCCAATCAAGTAAGATGCGAGACAGTAGGTGGGGCAGCGGCTCCAGGGTCACTCATTATTAAGCGCACTGCGCCAGTTCTCTTTTATAAACGTTACTTCATCTTCCTTGCTTTTGATGGCGCCTTTCAGCCTCTCATCAATTAGTCTGTTCCTGATTTTCCCATATAAGATACCGGGCGTCAGACCCATTGCCTGAAGGTCCTTACCCCTTGTTTCAATCGTTAAGTTACGTAACTGAGTAATAAACCTGGATATTCTCTCTTTAACTCGAATATTGTTTGACTCGGCCATCATAAAAAGGAGCGTTTCCAGTTTTAGCGGAATGAGCATATGATAAAGTGCCGTGTCATCCAGCTTTTCTTTCTCAAGCTTTTTGATTGTTTTTAAACTGTTTTTCCTGATATCGCATGTTTTATCCCTAATCTTTGCCGAAAGCCCCATGCGTTTTACCATCGTTCCAACTTCGCTGACTTTTAAGGGCTTTTGGAGAAGGGCGAAGACCATTATCCACTTGTCGTACAGTTCTTCCTTAAATAGCAGGTCGTACCAGTCGAAAACTTTTTCCATTTCATTGTAAAGGGTGCAGAATTCTTTGCCCGTCTCGAATTTGGGGTGGATAAACCGCATTATATCAAGCTCTTCCAGCCTTTTAAGTGCCCAGAGCGGTTTCTCGGCCATTAAGATTATCTTAAGTTCGTTAAAGATGCGGGCTGGTGAGACTTTGCCAAAAAAATCGAGCCTGGCCGCATTTCCTATCAAGGATAAGGATTGTTTCCCCAGATTGAAGCCGAGTCTCTGCTCAAAGCGAACAGCTCTAATGGCCCGTGTGGGATCTTCAATGAAGCTTAGGCTATGCAGCACCCTTAACACCTTGTCTTTTATATCACGCAGCCCCCCAAAATAGTCGATGAGTTCTCCTAATCCTTTCCTGTTCAGACTGACGGCCATACAGTTGATTGTAAAATCGCGCCGGGAAAGATCCATTTTGATTGAGCCTGCTTCCACGGTGGGAAGGGCGGCAGGCGTTTTATAAAACTCCATTCTTGCCGATGCGATATCAATTTTAAAGTCATCTGGTAGGATAATAACGGCGGTGCCAAACTTTTTATGGCTTTTTACCCTGGCGTCAAAATCCCGGGCCAGGTTTTCAGCAAAGGTGATCCCGTCACCTTCCACAACGATGTCAATGTCAAGATTTTCACGACCGAGAAGAAGGTCTCTTACAAATCCCCCTACCAGGTAGGCGTTAATTCCCATTTCATCGGCCCGTGTCCCCACCTTTTCAAGGATTTCCTGAAGCCACTTTGGAAGACGACCTTTTATTAAGCCATTAAGGTTCCTTTTGTGCCTCTCACTGTCTGTGGACTCATCAGGTTTTTTTGTCTCATAGTGAAGAATCCTAAGGATGTCGGTTCGGGTAATGCAACCTACAATTTTTGACTTTTCCATGACAGGAAGAAACTTCTGGTTCTCCTCGATGATGATTTCCTGAACAGTGGAAAGAGGTGTATCGACCTTTGCAACAGAAAAGTCAGTCGTCATGAACTCACTGATTTTGTTTTTCTCAAGGCCGTGAAATATGGCTTTTCCTATATCCTGTCGTGAAATGATACCTATTAGTTTGTTCTTTTCCAGAACAGGCATGACGTTAAGGTTGAATTTGGCCATAATATCTTTCGTCTGTTTCAGGTTTTGATCTGAAGTGGTAGTTTTAACAGGTGACGACATAATATGGCCGGCACTTTTTATGCTGTTAATCGAACTGTCCAGAAATTTAAAAAGGTTATGCTCGGCTTCAATGAGTGTTAGGTCCTTTATTGTTGCCGATCCCGCCGTTGGATGACCTCCCCCTCCAAAAAGGGCGGCAACCTCTCCGGCGTCAACCTCCTTAAGTCTGCTTCTTGCAATGAGATAAACCTTGTTTTCCATCCTGATGAGCGCAAAGAGAACATCGAAATTGTGTATGTCCATGATTTTGTGAACAATCGTGGCCGCATCGCGGATATACTTTTCCGAAGATGCCTTGGCGATGACAATGTCGACATTCTTTATTCTTCGTGTAACTATGTTACTGTTAAGATCATTTAGCAGAAGAACTTCAGCCGAAGTCATTTCTGCATGTATAGTATTTGAGACGATCTTCAGATCAGCTCCTCTGGAAAGAAGGTAAGCCGCGGCCATGTAATCCTCTGCTGTTGTTGAGACAAATGATAATGAGCCCGTATCTTCATAGATTCCGATCATCATTGTTGTTGCCTCTTCAGGCGAAATCATTATTTCTTTTTCTTTCAGAAGATCAACCATAATCGTTGTCGTAGAGCCCAGCGATGAGATCCTCTCAAGGGAACCCTTTATGTCATCATCGGAAGGGGGATGGTGGTCATAGATATGGATATCAATCCCTTTTTTATCCACAATGTCTGCAAAGACGCCTATTCTGCCCTTTTGTCTTGTATCGAGTAGAATGAGTCGCTCAACATCATCCAGATTGATCTGCTTAACTTTGGAATATGAAAAACCGGTGAGATAAGATTCTTTTAGAAAGTTACTGACTCCCTTTTCCATCCCCCCCGAAAATACAATTTTTGCGTTGGGATAGAGTTTTTTTGCCGCAATCATAGAGGCAAGGGTATCGAAATCGGCATTGAGGTGGGTCGTTATAACTTCCATAGAATTACAATATCACACTTGCTTTCCAACGGGAAAGTATAGTTTTGCGAGTGTCATTCTTTTGCTTTAACGTCAGGATACAGGCCTCATCCCATATTGAAATGTCAGAATTGTTGAGTAAAATGTCAGTTTTCTTGATTGATATTTTTTTAGCGGCATGCGAAGATTTAAAGCAAGAGGAATAAATAAAAGCTTGGCCTTTTAGATTTAAAGAGATAGCATCGTTAAGTAGTTTTATGATTTAGAATTATTGTTGAGGAGGGATTGATGCCGCTAATAGAATGGGACAGTGATCGGTTTAGCGTGAAAAACGAAAAAATGGATGATCAGCACAAGCGCTGGATTGAGATTATCAATAGCCTTCATGAATCACTGATGAAGTCATCGGGAATGGAAACTCTGGAAAAAGTTTTTCAAGATGTCCTTGATTATACGGCTTTTCATTTTTATGAGGAAGAAAAGTTATTGGAAGAGATGAACTATCCTCATCTTTATGATCATAAAGTGATTCATGAAAACTTTAAAGAAAAGATGGAAAAATTAAAAGACGAGTTTATGTCTGGAGGAATTATTTTACGCACAGAAATTATGAGTATTTTAAAAAACTGGCTTGAAGATCATATTATCAAAGAGGATAAACGCTACTCCATAGCGCAGATGTAATTACCAGATCGGCACATTCCATTAAACAGAACTGTGGTTCAGATACCTCTCAGAATATTCTCAAATTATTGAGGGCCCCTCTAATAATTCGTCATGCCGGACTTGATAAGCCTGCCCCGCACCTGATACGGGGGTATCCAGATGTTTGATTTAAGTGGATTCCCGCGAAGTTTATGCCGCTTGCGGTGCGGCAATGACGAAGTCAGAATTTTTATAGGCGCCCTTTGTTCCTTGGTTGGTTCAGGTTTATAACCTGAACCTATACATTTCATTCATATGTGCTCTGAGTTTGGCAAGGAACCTGTCGAAGGGCTCATGGCTCGACTATCTCACCATGACCATGATTCGTCGCTCTGAGCTTGTCGAAGTGCCTTGGCGTAAAAAACAGATACTTCGATAAACTCAGCATGACAACTTTGTTGGTTCAAGTTGCAAACATGAACCAACAAGAAACCATAACTTCTTCCTG
>JADFVM010000239.1 GCA_015222555.1 Pseudomonadota bacterium | reverse complement strand
TTTCAAAAAAGAACTAACACTAAAAAAAATTTGACAGATTCACAGACTTACGTTAGAATCATTCTTACTTGAGAGCTGCTATAATTTAAAAAAGTGATTTATGAAAAAAATTATGGATGAATTTAAGGATTTGGAGCTAAAGCTTACTCCGCAGCGGCTGGCCATTTTAGGTTTAATCCTCGATAAGCCGGGGCGACACCCTTCGGCAGAGGAAATTTTTTCAAAAGTAAAAGAGGACTACCCTAGCATCTCTTTGGCGACCATTTACAACACGCTTGATGTTTTGACAAAAAAGGGCCGCCTTGTAGAGATTACCATCGATTCCAAAAAGAAACATTATGAAAGCAACCTGGATCCCCACCACCATATTGTATGCACCTGCTGCGGAAAAATTGGTGATGTCTGGGATGAAGAATTAATAAAAAAACTCCCTGTAAGCGATGTGGGCGATTTCGAAGTCCAGGGATGGCACATCAATTTCAGCGGAATCTGCAAAGATTGCAGGGAAAAGCAGGGGAACAATTAGAAAAAACAACGCCGCCACAAGCAGCAGAGTATGAGTGCAGAGACCATGTTCACATTCTTTCGTGGCAAGCTGAAGGGAATGTACCTGCCAGGGATTACCCCTTTAAATTTAAAACCATCAATGGAGGAAAGAAGTTGAAAAGTCTAAAAGGAACTCAAACGGAAATAAATCTATTAACTGCCTTTGCCGGAGAGTCACAGGCACGGAACAGGTATACTTTTTTTGCCGGACAGGCAAAAAAAGAGGGCCTTGTTCAGATTGCAGAAATATTTGAAGAAACGGCAAATCAGGAAAAAGAACATGCCAAGCGATTCTTCAAGTTTCTCGAAGGAGGTGAAGTAGAGATTACCGAAATCTTTCCCGCAGGAACAATTGGCAATACCCTTGAAAACCTCAGGGCTGCGGCTGCAGGGGAAGAGCATGAGTGGACAGAAATGTACCCTGCCTTTGCACAAGCCGCAAGAGAAGAAGGCTTTGATAAAATTGCTGATGTCTTTGATGCCATTTCAATAGCAGAAAAACAACATGGCAAGCGTTATAAGGATTTGGCTGATAATCTTGATGCCGGCAGGGTTTTCAAAAGAGACGGTAAAGTCGTGTGGCGTTGCAGAAACTGTGGTTATCTCCACGAAGGAGATGAGGCACCAAAGGTATGTCCCGCCTGCGTACATCCTCAGGCACATTTTGAATTGTTGGCAGAAAACTGGTAGTCTTTATTATTTAACTTGAACACTAATTTAGAAGGAGAAAACAAGTGAAAAAGATGGTTTTATTATTAATCGGATTTATTTTTATTACATCAAATGCAATGGCTTCCAACCTCGCCAAGAGGGCAATGGAAGAAGGCCTGAAACCAATCCCTGATAATCAAGTGGAACTGATGAAGTTGATAGGCAGCCCGGATAAGGATATGGTTGAGCTCGGCAAAAAGCTTTTCTTTGATCCCAGGCTCTCCAAAAGCGGTCTGATCAGCTGCAATACCTGTCACAATCTTGCAACCGGCGGTGTTGATGGTGTCGCGTCCGCCATTGGACATAAATGGACGTCCAATCCCCACCATCTCGGCTCCCCCACAGTTTATAACGCCGTCTTTAACGCTGTTCAGATGTGGGATGGTCGTTTTCCCAACCTCGAAGAACAGGCCAAAGGTCCTATCGCGGCAGGTCCTGAAATGGCATCCCCTCCGGAACTGGTCGTCGACAAAATCAAATCGATTCCTGCCTATGTGAAAGAGTTTGAAAAGGTTTTTAAGGGACAAAAAAATGTGGTTACCTTTGATAATGTTGCCAATGCGATTGCCGCCTTTGAGAGGACACTTGTCACGCCATCCCGATTTGATGAATTCCTCAACGGCGATTCCGATGTTTTAAGCAAAAAGGAGAAAAGAGGACTGAATACTTTCATTGATAAAGGATGTACCGCATGTCATACAGGTATCGGTGTAGGAGGCGGCAGCATGCAGCCTTTCCCCGTAGTGAAGCCTTACAAATTTGCTGCAGTTGGTGACTTCAAAGGGAACAAGGATGGACTTGTCAAAGTTCCTCTTCTCAGAAATATCAAAGAGACGGCACCCTACTTCCATAACGGTGCGGTCTGGTCTCTTGAAGAAGCGGTAAAGATCATGGGTGAGACGCAGCTTGGTATCGAGTTAAAAGAGAATGAAGTTGAAGACATTGTCGCATTTCTTGGCAGCCTCAAGGGGAGAAAACCGGTTGTTGTTTACCCTGTGCTGCCACCCTCTACCAATAAAACGCCAAAACCGGATGCTAACTAAAATTGCAATAAGTTAAAATATTGTGCCGGTTCAGACTTTAAGACCTGAGCCGGCACTAAATATTTTAGGGTCTTGACTATAATAAACCAGCGCTTGCATATTATGTATGCTCTTTACTTAGCGAGGACTTCTACCACTTTTACGTAATTTATCAGCCATTCCTTTTCAATCTTCTTTAAGGTTAATTCTATCTCATGTGTATCATTGACCTCTTCACCCGCTTTTGTTTGACCCTTTACGCTGGCCGTTAAAATGACTTTCGCCGTTTTTTCTGTGGGGAATTCGATCTGCAGATCATATAATTTCAACTTCAGTGATGAAAATTGTGAACGCGCGGCGGCGGTCTGCCTTATTATCTCCTGACGCGTGTAATGGCCTGAATATGAATGTGACTTACTCTCATAGTCACATGTTTCGGTGAAAAGTAAGCCTGTCCTTCTGGCCTTCTGCGCTAAAATGAGGGCCGGCTCTTCACCCTCTCTTGAGATCAATTCAGTCAAAAGGTTGAGCTCTTTCCTTATCTTTCCCTCCTCGCTCTGGAGGAAAAAGTAAAGGGCTATGCCGCCGATGATGAGAATAAGTGCGACCTTTACTAGTTTACTGTTTACCACAGTGGCACCCCCATAATACGTTTTATAGAGGTTTGCCCGAAGGTGTGCTGTTTTAAAGGCATGTTCCTGTTATCTCCGACCAGATAAACATTTCCCTCTTCCACAAGGCGTGGCTCCAGATCCCAGTTGCAGGGGTAACGAACATAAGGCTCTTCTATCTTTTTTCCATTAACTAAAAGTTTACCATTTTTAAACTCAACTGTCTCACCGGCCAGGGCAACGACACGTTTTAAAAGCATGACTTTTTTGCCGGCAAAGCGAACAGTAACAATGTCGTATCTCTCCGGCTTGTTAAAGAGGTAATGCAGCCGCCAGGTAAAATTGATGCTGCCGTCATGGTATGTCGGCTCCATACTTGTGCCACTTATATGAACGGGAATAAATAAGTAGGTGAAAAAAAGATAGGCCAGAATGGCAACGCTTGAAACTCTAATAAAATAATTAGATGTTAAGGTCGGGAAGATAAATTTGTGTATAGTTTTTTTCTTACCCATTGGGATTGTGCAAGTGGCGGCACTTATTTTAACTTAAAGGTAAAAGTATTGCTATGAGAGGAGGTTTAATCATGGAATCGACGGCATCCTTAATCCCCTCAAGGTCTTT
>JADFVM010000238.1 GCA_015222555.1 Pseudomonadota bacterium | reverse complement strand
GGTGATAAATATACATGGAGGGTTCCCCTAGAGGTTAAGAAATTAGATGACCTACAACTTTATTTATTTGCGAATGACTGGGAAAACAGGTATGCCAACAATAAACCACTTGACTCAGATCGAGGCGGTCCTCTAAAAGTCACCATCTTTCGTCTTAAATCGGATGAAGAATAAGTTCAAAGCAATGCCATCATAACTGAAGCTTGGACCTCACTCAGTCTATAGCAAACGTTATGTTCCAATGAACAAGGATAGCGAAATTATAATTGAACTAATTAAAAATTCTATGAACAAAAAAACTGGTTTTCTTTGGGTATGAACTTGATAGTTAGGTTTGAATAAAATTCATTTCGTCCTCGGGACTCGAATCAGCGTGGAAGGACGAGAAAAGGTGATAAAAGAGTGGAAAAGTAGCCTGTCCCATTATTCATTATTCTATCAGCTTCCACTTAAAGATTCTGTTTTTTGGATGTACAATGCAGCACAAGAGTCCATATCCTGCCCGCTTTTTTGTTTTAAGGAATTGATGAAAAAAATATAGTATATTAAAAAAGGGTAGTTTAATCCTTCCAAGTTGGCAAGGCAAAAAAATATTATTATTCAACGGGATAAAAGATGAAAAGGATATTAGTCACCGGTGCAACAGGTCAGATTGGCTCTGAGCTCGTCCCTGTTCTCAGAGATAAATATGGCAGCGACAATGTAGTTGCTGCGGGACACCGTCGAAAGCCGGAAGATGAATTTATTGATTCTGGCCCCTATGAGACCATTGAAACGACAGATGCCGAATCCATCTCAGCGCTTGTAAAAAAGTACAGAATTGATACCATCTATCATCTTGCAGCGCTTCTTTCGGCAAAAGCGGAAGAGAATCCCCAACTTGCATGGCATATCAATATGAACGGGCTCCAGACGGTTCTCGAAGTTGCCCGCCACCATCACTGCGCGCTCTTTTTCCCCAGCTCCATCGGGGCCTTCGGGCCATCCACGCCACCGGACAACACCCCTCAGGTGACTCTCCAGCGTCCCAATACGCTTTATGGTATTACAAAAGTGGCTGGTGAACTGCTTTGCGACTATTACTTTAAAAAGTATGATGTTGATGCCCGCGGAGTTCGCTTCCCCGGCTTGATCTCCTATAAAACGCTGCCAGGCGGAGGAACAACCGATTATGCCGTTGAAATCTTCTATGCTGCTGTAAAAAATGAACCGTACCGATGCTTTCTGAAAGAAGGAACTCGTCTGGACATGATGTATATGCCCGATGCCATTCGGGCGGCCATTGAGCTGATGGAAGCGGATGCGAGGATTCTAACCCACCGTAATGCTTATAATATAACGGCCATGAGTTTTACTCCGGACCAATTATATGCTTCAATTAAAAAAGAGCTACCCGGTTTCAGCATGACCTACGAAGTCGACCCCCTAAGGCAGGCAATCGCCGACAGCTGGCCTCATAAAATGGATGACAGCGCAGCAAGAGCCGAATGGGGCTGGCAGCCGGAATATGATATTGAATCGATGACGAAGGATATGATTGAAAAGTTGAGAAAGGAGGTATCCAATGTCACTTGAAAAGCTTGAAATTCCTTTAAAGCAACAGCTTGAAGCAATAGATTCAAAGGGCGTCAGCAAACGGCATGAAAAGATCATCACCGGGATCATGGGAGCCGAAGGTGGTTTCGGACCGAGGGTTTACCTTGCCGGGGAAGGAGATAAGCCCTTCGTGCAGATGAATTCCAACAGCTACCTAGGCTTATCAACAGAGAAAGATGTCATTCAAGCGGAAGAGGAGGCATCACATCAATTCGGTACCGGGCCGGGTGCCGTTCGTTTTATCAGCGGCACCTTTGAGCCTCATGTGACACTCGAAAAGAAACTGGCCGCCTTCTACGGCAGAGAAACGGCAATGATTTTCAGCGCCGCCTATTCTGCCGTTATGGGCGTCCTCCCACAGCTTATTACGGAAGAAACGGTTGTCATCAGTGATGAACTGAACCACAACTGTATCATCAACGCCATCCGGCTGGCACGCCCCGCTGAAAAAGCGGTATACAGGCACCTTGATATGGAAGACCTTGAAGCTGCCATCAAGCGATACTCCGGTAAATGCAGACGGATGATCGTCGTTACCGACGGTATCTTCAGCATGCGGGGAGACCATGCGCCCCTTGATGAGATCGTTGGGATCTGCAAAAAACATGAAGAAAAGTTTGAAGAAGGGATCATTACTGTTGTCGATGACTCACACGGTGTCGGAGCCTTCGGTAAAACCGGTCGGGGAACAGAGGAAGTTACCAGTGCAAAAGTCGATATCCACATTGCAACCCTCGGAAAGGCCCTCGGCGTCAATGGCGGCTATGTGGTTTCCAGTGAAACCGTCATTAATTACCTGAGAGAGACGGCCCCCTTTTACATCTATTCCAATCCCATTACTCCCTCTGAAGCAGCAGCGGCCATTAAGTCTCTTGATATCCTCGACAGCCCCCGGGGGCTGAAGTTACTGGAAAAGCTTCGCACACTCACCCGGAAGCTTGAAGAGGGTCTAAAGGATCTCGGTTATGAAACCATCCCCGGAGAGCATCCCATTGTGCCTCTTATGATAAGGGACACCGAAAAGACTTCCAGACTTGTGAAGCATCTTTTTGAGAATGGCATTCTCGCCACAGGCCTTAACTTTCCCGTGGTTCCAAAGGGTGATGAGGAGATCAGGTTTCAGGTTTCCGCCAATCATACAGAAAAAGATATCGATTATTTGTTGGGAGTTTTGAAGAGTTCTTAGGAACCGCAGAGGCACAGAGGGAAAGAAGAATATTGACAGGATTCATAGGATATAAAGGATAAGAGGTTTCAATAACTTCTTCCTCTGGCAAAAATGGGGACAGGCAGAATAAAAATTAATGAGACTACCGTTATTTACTAAAAACCTTATAAAATATATAACTTTATAAGGTTTCCAATGAAGACTTGAGCGTATTTATTTTAGACGTCTGTATTACCATATTTCCCTTAATGAGAAACTTTTTAAATTCTTCTAACATTCTTGTCCTTTGTATCCTAAGATAAGAAATTATAATATAAAGGAGAGGAGATAAGTCTTAAAAATATAATGAAGTATCCTCATGATGCACATGAGGATAAGAGAAAAAGATTAGGCTAATTTTCTATTTCTAGCAGCCAAAACTGTCAATACAAACAATCCTGCAACTGCGTAGT
>JADFVM010000032.1 GCA_015222555.1 Pseudomonadota bacterium | reverse complement strand
TGTTACTTCAACGGAAGAGACCTCTTTTTTATCCAGCATATCTCTAAGTTCGTGTATGGTAAAGCCTTCAAGACTCATGTAATTGTATTCCCCTGGTAAAATAATATATTAAAATTAATCACATTTAAGGCCTGGCGATAATATTTCTATCTCAGTGTCCAAAGGCCATCATTCTATGACTTTAGGTACTTTAAAGCTGCCCTCTTCCGATGAAGGTGCATTGGCGAGGGCTTCTTCGATTGTAAAATCATTTCTTTGCACATCTTCCCTGAATACATTAGTCACAGGAACTGCATGGCAGGTAGGTTCTACGTTGTCAGTGTTAAGTTCACTGAGCTTGTTAATATAATCAAGGATGTTATTCATGTCGCCTGTCATGCGCTCCGTTTCCTCCTCGCTAAGTTCAAGCCGGGCAAGATGGGCAACCTTGTTAACCTCTTCCTTTGTCAGTTTCATCTAGGTTAAATTCCTTTTTTTATCCAATTTTTGAGAGTGGTAATTTACCATATCGGTCCTTCCCTTTCAAGGGGCATTTGAACATTTGATGAGGGGGGCGCCTTGAAAAAGGCGGGGCTCTTTGATATGTTTAATAAAAAGACATTTTCATTGGACTCGTTTTAGAAGTTATGGTAAATGTATTAGCGACTAATCCGGATGAACTTAACTATTTTCAGTCCCCCCTTGAGGACTGTAAGTTACTAAAATTAAAGATTGGGATGAAATGAATATAGGCGTTATCGGTGGTGGAAGCTGGGGAACTACGCTGGCAAATCTTCTTGCCTCTAAGGGCTACAAAACAAGCCTTTGGGTTTACGAAGAGATCCTTTGTCGGGAGATCAATGAAAGCCATAAAAATTCAACCTACCTGCCCGGATTCACACTTTCTGAAAACCTTTCCGCTACCAATGATGTAAAGGAAGCTATTGACGGAAAGGCCCTTGTTCTTTGGGTTACCCCCTCCCATGTTACAAGACGAGTGCTTACTGAGGCAAAGCCTTGTATTTCTCCAGATGCAATTATGGTGAGTGCCACCAAGGGGATTGAGGTGGATACACTTAAGACGAATTCGGAAGTGATTGAAGAGCTTCTTCCCCCTGAAATATCTGAAAAAGTGGTCTACCTTTCAGGACCAAGTTTTGCCAGGGAGGTTGCCGCAGAACAACCGACGGCAGTCACTGTTGCATCTAAGCATGTGCCTTCCGCATCTAAGGTGCAGGAGATTTTCAGTACGACTTTTTTCAGGGCTTATACTTCGACAGATATCATAGGTCTTGAAATCGGCGGTTCCATAAAGAATGTTATCGCCCTCGGCGCCGGAATTTCTGATGGCCTTGGTTTTGGATCCAATGCACGGGCAGCGCTTATTACCCGGGGCCTGGCCGAAATGACTCGACTGGGTGTGGCCATGGGCGCCGATGCGCTCACCTTTGCCGGCCTCTCAGGTTTGGGTGACCTTGTCCTTACCTGTACCGGGGATTTGAGTCGAAACAGAACGGTTGGCTTGAGACTGGGGAAAGGTGAAAAGATTGAAGATATTCTGAGTGAAATGAAAATGGTTGCAGAAGGCGTCAAAACGACGAAAGCGGCCCATCAATTATCGAAAAAACTGGGGGTGGATATGCCGATAGTCGAAAATATCTATGCCATACTCTATGAAAAGATGCCCGCCAAGAAGGCTGTAGCCAGTTTAATGACACGGGAACTGAAAGAAGAAATTCGCTTTTAAGAAGAAGTTTTTATCAATACAATAAAATTTATTGGAGGAATTAATGAGTATATTATTTTCATCAGCCGAGATTGTTAATATGTCCATCGCCATAGAAAAGAATGGTATGGCCTTTTACAATGCCATGGCTAATATGGTGGAGGACGATCAGTCGAAGGAGCTTTATACCTATCTTGCTGGAGAAGAAGTTAGGCATAAAATACTCTTTCAGAAAATGTTGGACAACCTGTCACAACCTGAGTTGACGGTTTCTGAAGAGGAGGAGTACAGAAATTATCTCGAAGCACTGACGAGTTCGCGTGTTTTTAAGTCTGATGTGAATACGGAAGAACTGATTGCAGAGGCCAAAGATCACCTGGGTGCCCTGAATATGGCCATCGAGTTTGAAAAGGATTCCATTCTCTTTTATTATGAACTGATAGACCAGGTCATAGAAGGGGACAGGGCAGGTGTCGAGATGGTGCTGAAAGAGGAAAAGGCACACCTTGCTCAACTTATTACGTTGAGAGCAAAACTCGCAGTTTGAGGTAAAAATGGTATTAAGAGATCTCCTCAGCGAACATGATCTGGATTGGCCTGTTAGGGACAAGCTAGAGACGCTTCAGGTAAATATGGGGCGCCTATGCAATATGACCTGCCTTCATTGTCATGTCAATGCAGGGCCCCATGCAAAAGAGGTTATGACAGGTGATACGGCCAACAAGATCATCCAGTTTCTTTTTAAATATCATGTAAAAACGCTTGATATTACAGGTGGTGCACCTGAAATGGCGCCCCCTTTCAGGGGACTTGTCACTGTTGCAAAAGATCTTGTTGATGAAATTATTGTCCGTTGTAACCTCACTATCCTTTTTGAGGAAGGCATGGAATCTCTTCCCGATTTCTACAAGGATCATGGTGTTCATCTCGTTTGTTCCCTGCCATGTTACACAAAAGAGAATGTAGACACCCAAAGAGGTGAAGGGACTTTTGATAAGAGTATCAAAGCCCTGAAAATTCTTAATGAAAAAGGGTATGGAAAAGGTGAAGGCCTTAAGCTCGACCTGGTATACAATCCGGGTGGGGCATTTTTGCCAGGGAGTCAGAAATCACTGGAGACGGATTACAAGTCGGTTTTGAATGAGAACTATGGGATCGTCTTTGATAATCTTATTACCATTACCAATATGCCGATTAACCGGTTTAATGGAGAGTTAAAGAAAGGCGAAGGCGCCAATCCCTATCTCTCATTATTGGCAAGCAATTTTAATCCCAGTGCGCTGGGAAAAGTGATGTGCAGGAATCTTATCAATGTTGGCTGGGATGGTTTGCTTTATGATTGTGATTTTAACCAGGCTCTTAATATGGTTATCAGGGATGCAGAGGATCGTCCTCTGTCAATCAGTTATCTTGACGTTGAAGCGCTTGTCGGTAGAAAGGTAAAATGTGCAGATCACTGCCTCGGGTGCGTGGCGGGTGAAGGTAGCTCCTGTTCGGGGGCTCTTGTCTCGTGAGAGGTGTAGTTTCCCTTTGCAGGACAATAAAGATCTTTCAGCAATACCAGAAATAGGAAGTGGAAAAACTTATGACGAAGCATATGCTGGTTTTTATGACAGCCTCTGATGAGGAGGCAGGCGCAAGGATTGCTAAGGGACTTGTTGAAGAGAAATTAGCTGCCTGTGTTAATATCATCCCCCAGGTACGGTCAATCTATCGCTGGAAAGGGGAAGTTTACGATGAAAAAGAGGTCATGTTGGTAGCCAAAACAGCTTCAACTCTCGCCCCGGCCATAGTCAGTCGGGTAAGAGAGCTTCACAGCTATGACCTGCCTGAAGTGATATGTCTTCCTATTGCTACCGGTTCTGGAGAGTATCTGGACTGGATAGATCAATCCCTGGATTTGCCATCAGAATCCGACGAAGAGGGTGAGCTGTAGGTAATATTATTTTCTTTGTCATCATGGAACCTGAAAAAGTATTTGGACACAGATTTTAGCTTCGCAGAATCGCTCTAAGAAGAAATACTACAAAGACTTGATTTCACTGATTTGTTATGATTTTTCAAAGCCTTAGGTCAAAGAAAGCTTTAACCTTTGTGGTTGAAAATTCCATAAGAGATTTATCTGTGTCTAACTGAGGTTTTTAGGTTGAATGAATATCGCCTGACACTGCCATTGTAGCAAAATGGGGATTAAAACATGTGATTGTTCAGATTTTCCACCAGGATGCCTTCGGGTGGCTCAAGATTAAAAAAATCAGTCCCCACTATGCTGTTAAATATCATGTCTAAATATTTAACTTCCAGTGTGTAGCTTTCTCCAGGCAGGATTATTTTGATTTTTGTCGGTCTTCTCATTGTCTCAAAAGTCTTGAACCCATCCATAAAGATTGACAGGATAACCTTATCTTCCAGGTCATAAATGATGACTTCCATCGGCTCAAGAGTCATCTCATGGAACAAAATCTCCTCTCTTAGGCCGCCCTTCCTTACAGTAAGGAGATAGCGGTCATCCCCCCTATCTACCGACGACATAGAGTCGTCAAAATCAATAATTGGTATTCCCCCGCTGAGAATGAGTGTCAGGTCCGTCATGCTGAGTGAGGTCGGAAGGATATTTGAGAGGTGATGACTTTTGGCCATGCCTGCAAAATATCGTCTCTTTGTGTGATGGTAAAGAAAAATCATGTCACCATCGGTGGCGACGGTGAGGGCCGGCTGTCCAAAGGGGGTAAGGGCATCCAGTCTCAGGAAGGCGGGTTTTTTTAAAAGGATGAGCTGTGTAGATGAGCGCTTCTCCCCTTCATTTTTGATTTTACTCGACATTCTGCCTTCGAGGCTGGTTACTGCTCGGTTTTGTATGTCGATAATGCTTAAAAGGGTTTTAGCTGTCGGCGGAGGAGGTGTCGGGATGGTGATATGTTTTTTAGAGAGGGTGCATGCCGGTAGTATGGTGACTAAGACAACTAGCAGCATTCTTGGGAAGAAAGGCATTATTCATTGCCCCCACCTTTTATCAGATCTTTAATCTTCTTCAGGAGTTTTTTCTTTTCTTTTTCATCTTTTTGAAGCTCATGTGCTCTTTTATAGGCCTCTTTCGCTTTTTTTATGTCCCCGGCTTTTGCGTAGGCGTCTCCAAGATGTTCCCTTATCACAGGATCTTCTTGTGACAGGTTGACGGCTTTTTTAAGAAATTTAACGGCTTTTTTGAAGTTTCCTTTCATAAAATAGACCCACCCTAAACTGTCTGCAATATAACCGTCATGGGGTCTTAGTTCCAGGGCTTTTATTGTGAGCCTTTCTGCTTCATCAAGGTGGATCCCTTTTTCTGCATAGGTGTAGCCGAGGTAATTCAATGCATCCGCATGTTCAGGATTAAGTTCAAGAACCTTTTTCATCTCTTGAATAGCATCTTCTGTTCGCCCTGCCTTATCATAGATCATACCAAGCCGAAAGTGAATTTTCTCGTTGTCCGGGCTCTTTGCGGCCATCTCAATAAGTAGATTGATCCCTTTTTGGTATTGCTTTGAGTCTGCGTAAAGAGAGGAAAGCAGGAGGCGTAATTGATTATTATCGCTGCCTTTTTCGAGTGCCTCTTCTACATGTTTTATGGCTTCTTTGTTTTTGCCGCTATTTCTCAGCCCATAGGCAAGGTTGATAATGGCGTCGGCGTAAAACTTTGACAGGACTGGAATTTTATTGAATGTTTCGACAGCCAAATTGATTTTTTTTGTTTCCAGATAGGTTGTGCCGAGATAGTAGAGCGCCATGTCATTGCCCGGCGCCTTTGCAAGAACCAATTGAAAAGCCTCTGTCGCTTTGTCATATTGCCCTTGCTCCAGGTAGATAATCCCTATTTTCAATCTGACTTTCATGTTGCCACCCGATAACTGCAATTCCTCAAATTGCAGCAGCGCGTCATTAAGCTGATTATCTTTGACGTAAAGATTGCCTAATCGATCTTTCGCCTTCTTGTTTCCGGGAAAGATGCTCAGGATCTTTTTGTACGTAGTGATCGCTTTTTGATTTTCACCTGTAATCTCATAGATGGCAGCAGTGTCAAATAGGGCTCCTTGCAAGTCAGCTTCTCTCTCCAATGCTTTGGTGTAATAGGCGAGGGCCTCCGGATAACTCTTCATATCTGCGTGAACCTTGCCTAGATAATAATAAGCCATAGATGAGTCAGGATTAACTTTTAATAACCTCTTCAGGGTGCTAACTGATTGTTTATATCCCTTTGAGGAGGAATAAAGTATTCCAAGAAAGAGGTAGGCTTCTTCACTGTCCGGTTTGAGCTTAATTATTTTCTCATATTCAGCAATCGCTTTTTCAGGTTGGCTGGAGGAGGAGTAAAGAGCCGCCAGTACTTTGTGAGCTTCAAGAAAACTGGTGTCCAGTTGAACTGCATGTTCCGCTGTTTTTGTGGCCAGGTCAATATCTCCATTCCTCAGATAAAGTAAGGCAAGCCTGGTGAAAAGGTAGGGGGAGGTGTTGTCATATTTTATTGCGATCTCAAACTCGGTAAGGGCACCCCTTAAGTCCCCTGAGGTGAGCCTCATTTCACCACTCATGTAGTGGTAGTAGGCCCTTGAGTCGACAGGACTTCTATCTATCGTGGCGGGGGACGGGGTCGCTTTCCTTTCTTCGAATATCGCTGACTTTGATACGCAGCCGCTGCTTAGAAAAAGGATGGATCCAACCGTAAGGGCAAGTATGATCTGAGTAAAATTCATTGTTTCAAGATACCATGGCGATCTCGGTCTAGTCAATTCAATATTCCCTGAATTTGACAGGCTTTAAGGATGTCACGTCCTTGATATATCTCTTGCCTCTATGATATAAAGAACTTTAAAATTCCAAATAATTATATGAGGTTTACATGTCTTTTAAGACCATAGAATGGAAAGATGATAAGGTAAGAATGATAGACCAGAGGCTTTTGCCGGATCAGGAGGTTTATCACGACTATTCGACATCCAAAGAGGTTGCACGGGCGATAAAAGAAATGGTGATACGTGGCGCACCTGCCATTGGTGTTGCTGCTGCCATGGGCATTGCCGTAGGGATAAGGTCTTCCGAGGCGGCAACTATGGATGATTTTTCAGGAGAGTTTAATGAAGCCTGTGAGATGATTGGCCAGACAAGGCCGACTGCGGTTAATCTCTTCTGGGCAATTAAGAGGATGAAAATTTTTTTTGATGCAAACAGGTCAGCAGGGATTGAATCTCTCAAGGATCTGCTGAAGGCAGAGGCGATCCGACTATGTGAAGATGATATTTCTATCAACCGTCGTATCGGAAAAAATGGAGCGGCCTTAATCAAAGATGGAAGTACAGTCCTTACTCACTGTAATGCGGGGGCTCTTGCGACTGCAGGTTATGGTACTGCATTGGGAGTTATCCGGGGGGCTGTTGAAAGTGGCAAAAAGGTAAAAGTTTTTGCCGATGAAACTCGCCCCTTTCTTCAGGGGGCACGGCTTACTGCCTGGGAACTGATGAAAGATGGCATAGATGTTACAGTCATCACCGATAATATGGCTGGATATTTGATGAAAAAGGGGGAAATCGATGCCGCTATAGTTGGCGCTGACCGGATTGCTGCTAACGGGGATGTTGCAAACAAAATAGGTACATACATGGTTGCTGTTCTGGCAGAACGCCATTCCATCCCCTTTTATGTGGCTGCGCCTCTTTCGACCATTGATATGACAATCAGTGATGGAGAGTCTATCCCTATCGAGGAAAGGCCTTCAAGGGAGGTTTCCCATATAAAAGAATGCCAGCTTGTGCCGGATGGAGTAGGTATCAGGAATCCCGCTTTTGATGTTACCCCAAATGATCTTGTAACAGCCATAATTACAGAGGTCGGTGTGGTGAAGAAGGATTACAAAAAGGGACTGGATAAATTTTTCCGGGGTTAAGCTTAAACTGTGAATTTTTATCCAAATAAAAAGGCTTTTTTGCCGATAAGAATATAAAGGCCTTGTCGAGGAAATAAAGTCAAGTATCCTGAAATAAAGGTTTTTCCGGGAGTGAGATGTGAAGCACAGCAGAAGACGGTTTCTCCAGCTGATGGCAATAATGACGGGTTCTTTTTTAATCCCCCGTCCTGGCATCCCTGCCATTTGGGCGGCCAATTCGGAAAAGAGGCCCTTAGGTAGTGGGAAAAAAGGCCTTCATCTCTCTCCCTTAACCTCTATCGATTATTTCCTTAAAGAAAAAGTAGAATACGATATCAGTTTTCTCTGGTTCAAGAAGGCTGCCTTTGGAACGCTGACCTTTGAAAGGGAGGGGGATGGTTATAAAGCGGTTCTTCAGGCTGAGACAAAGGGGTTTGTCGGTTTCTTTACCTCCTATCGAAAACACACCTATATCTCTCATATCTCTTATTCGCCTGAAATGGGGAAATTTCGCGCCAGGCGTTTTGAGCGCTACGTTACTATCAAAGAGAAACAGGAAAAAACGATTACCGATCTGGATTACAAAACAAGAACAATGAACTGGAAAGACTATAAAGATGGAATTTTAAAGGAAGATAAGTCGGAGCCTATGTCCGGTGAACATGATCATGAGGATGTGTTGTCCGCTTTTTACAATTTCCGTATGGGCGTCTTTGGCCCCATAAAGAGGGATCGGGAATTTAAGGTAAATACTATCCCTGAAAAGGGTGTGTCAACAATTGATGTCAAGATCGGCAGTCTGGCAGAGGCCTATGGATCAAAACGATTGTTTGGTAAGGGTTTCAAGAAAGAGATGTTTCATATAAAAGTGAGGGTTCCCAAAGAGATATTCAAATCCAGGCATGGGGTAGTCGATATCTGGGTTGATGAACAAATTATCCCTATTCGGGGCGTTGTGAAAGATTATATCGGTTTTGGCGATATCAGGGGAACGCTTAAAAGAGGTTAATCCGCTTCATTCACGATAAAGGATTGATAATATAAGTATTTATCTGCGTCCGGTAAGAGTTGTCAAGTCTGATTTTCCGGCATCCTTTACCTGTGCAACATCGTCAGCATATAAAATATCACTTCCCAGAGGTTTTGATAATTCAGACAGCCGCGTTATGACCTCTCGCCCCTTCCCTCCTTTAAGCCACTCCGGCTTGAAGTGCACCTCGAAATTATTGACATTGATGGGTATTGCCTCAACGCGGGCTATCTTGAAGTTTTGTACGGTGATTTTTGCAATAATGCTTTCTTTCGTTGACTTGCTATAGGAGCCGAAAGCAAAATTCCCCAGACTGTAAAAAATAACACCGGCGCCATAATGTTCAACACCTTGCAGTACATGAGGGTGATGGCCCAGGACTATGTTGGCACCCGTGTCAATGGCGAGGCGGGCAAGTTTTTTTTGGTAATCCTTGGGGTGTTGCATCCGTTCTGCACCCCAGTGAAATGCAACTATAATAAGGTCGGCTTTAGCTTTTGCCCTTTTGATGTCGTTGATAATATAAGTCCTGTAGCCTGGTGCGGTGCCGGCTTTATCCCTGGTTGCATAAAATTCTGTTGGAAAGGTGTTTGAATAGGAGAGAAAGGCAACTTTATTGTCTTTGATAGTAACGTAAGACGCTTTTCTGGCCATCGGGAGGCTTGTCCCGGCACCGGCATATTCAATGCCTTCATTGTTAAGTGCTTCCAGCGTTGAAGTTAGTCCTTGAGTTCCGTAATCCATCATATGGTTGTTGGCCAGCGACAGGTGCGTGAATCCTGCTTTTTTTAGAGCCTTGGCGGATTCAAGAGGCGCCTTGAAGGTGTACTTTTTATTTTCGAATCGCATCCCCTTTTCAGTGAGTGGTGTCTCCAGGTTTCCAATAACCATATCCCCGCTTTGAAAAATTTCACTTGTCTCTGTGTAAGAATAAAAATAGCCATGTTTCTTCACAAAGGGCAAAACTCTACCCGAGGGCATGATGTCACCGGTGGCAAAAATTGTTATTTCTTCTCCCCCTTGCACATGTAGGGGGCTGGCAAGGCTGATGGTAAAAAGGGCTAGAAAAATCGGCCCTATTTTTACGGACCTTAAAAGAGTGCGAAGCATTTAAATCACCTAACCTGGATGAACCGGATAATTGTCTTAATAAAATAATATTCTGCTAGA
>JADFVM010000237.1 GCA_015222555.1 Pseudomonadota bacterium | reverse complement strand
AGTCTGAATTTTCTTGACATTACATGGTATCCCATAATATTTAAATTTTAATATTATACTCATCTGAACATCAATCTCAGGCTCACAATTACTTTTCCTTAACTGTTTTTGGCAATTTCTACCCATCGTTGAATCAGTGCTCAACTTCTAAATGCTCTTCCCTCTCAAAGATACTGGTTTTTCTCAAATTTAATCTCTCAATTTAGGTAAAGATTAATATGGAGAAACCCCTCAAAATGTGCCTACCCCTCTCCCAACAGGATTTTTTAACATTGATGGGAAACCCATTGATGCCAAACTTTGGATTTTCCGTTAGTATATTTATTAAGGGATCAATAATTAAAAGAACTTGGAAAAAGACAAGATCTTATGCTGACCAATAAATAATTCTCCACCCAAGTAAAGACATAGTTAATAAAAAGGAGAAACGATTATGGCACAATATATTGCGGATCGAAGGGACATCGATTTTGTACTACACGAGCAGATGAAGGTTGGAGACCTTAGCAAACACGAAAGGTTTGTGGAGTTTAATAAGAAAACAGTAGATATGATTGTATCTGAAGCACGTAATCTTGCCATAAAAGAGATTCTACCCACCCAGAAATTAGGCGATCAGGAAGGATGCAAGTTCGAAAACGGAAAGGTGACAGTTCCGAAGTCTTTTCATAGAGCATACGAACTCTTTAAGGAAGGTGAATGGGTTGCTATGACTGAAGATCCCGAATGGGGAGGACAGGGAATGCCGACAACAGTTGCGTTGGCAGCAAACAATTACTTTTTTGGGGCCAATTACGCTTTTATGGGGTATCCGGGATTAACTCATGGGGCGGGAAAACTGATTAATGCTTTTGGAACGGATAAACAAAAAGAACTATTCTTAAAAAAAATGTATACGGGTCAATGGACGGGTACAATGTTACTCACAGAGCCTGAGGCTGGATCGGACGTAGGCGCACTTAGCACTTCTGCAGTAAAAAACGATGACGGCACCTATTCCATCACCGGCAACAAAATTTTCATCTCCTGCGGGGAGCATGACATGGCCGAGAACATCATTCATCCCGTTCTCGCACGGATCGAAGGTGCCCCTGCCGGAACAAAAGGTATTTCGCTCTTTCTGGTACCCAAAATCTGGGTCAACGATGACGGGAGTCTTGGGGAGTTCAACGATGTCGTCTGCACCGGCATTGAAGAGAAGATGGGTATCCATGGCTGTTCAACTTGTTCCCTAACACTTGGAGGGAAGGGACAATGTAGAGGAACTCTCCTTGGCGAAGAGAACAAAGGAATGCGAGCCATGTTTCTTATGATGAATGAGGAACGTTTACTGGTAGGACTCGCAGGTTTTGCCTGTGCGTCTTCTGCTTACATTTATGCCGTTAACTATGCCAGGGAGCGAATTCAAGGGAAGAATCTACTCCAAATGATGGACAAAAGTGCTCCATCCGTCCCTATTATCCAGCATCCGGATGTGCGCCGCCAACTCATCACAATGAAGGTATATGTTGAGGGGATGCGTAGTCTTATCTATTATATTGGGCTGTGCCATGATAGGATTAAAATCTTTGAAGATGCTGATGAAAAAGCTAAATATCAGGGCATTGTCGATGTTCTCATTCCTATTGCCAAAGGCTATGTCACAGACAGGGCTTTTGAGGTTTGCAACCATGGTATCCAGGTCTATGGTGGGTATGGATATATAAAAGAGTATCCTTTGGAACAGCTTTCCCGGGATTGCAGACTAACAATGATATTCGAAGGTACCAACGGCATCCAGGCCATGGACCTTTTAGGAAGAAAGCTGGGAATGAACAAGGGAAAACCCTTTATGGATTTTTTGGGTGAGTTGCAAAAGACCATTGCAATGGCCAAAAGTGTGTCTGGTCTGGAAGATTTTGCAGCCAAGGTGGAAGAGGCGGTTAATAAACTGGGAGAAGTTGCATTACATATGGGAATGACAGCTTTTTCTGAAAAAGTCTTGAATGCCTTTGCCTTTGCATATCCTTTTATGGAAGTTACCGGTGATGTAGTGATGTCCTGGATGCTGCT
>JADFVM010000236.1 GCA_015222555.1 Pseudomonadota bacterium | reverse complement strand
GGCCTGTCCCTAAGCAAAAGTCTTGTAGAGCTTCACGGCGGCAGGATATGGGTGGAAAGCGAGGGGGAAGGTAAAGGATCTATCTTTATTTTTATTATTCCATTTTAGGTTTATAATTTTTGGAGGTCCATCGTGGCAAATAAGACAGTTTTGGTGATTGAAGACAATGAAATGAATATGAAGCTGGCCAGAAGTCTCCTTCAAATTGGAAAGTACAACGTGCTTGAAGCGTTTGATGCCGAAAATGGCATCCAATTGGCCCGGGAGCATCACCCGGATCTCATATTAATGGACATTCAGTTACCCGGTATGGACGGATTGACTGCCACTCTTAAGATCAAGAACGACCCGGCGGTGAAGGACATCACTGTTGTAGCCCTTACCTCTTATGCGATGGAGGGGGATGAGAAGAAAGCAATGGATGCCGGATGCGCAGGTTACATAGCTAAACCGATTGATACTAGAAGTTTTCTGGAAACCCTGGGTCAATTCTTAGTTTAGATAAAGGGATCTTTTTCGGCTAAGAAGCTGATTCCCCGTCCACGCTTAAGGCAGATAGATTAATAACATCGGGTTCTTCAAACTCCATAGTCAGCATAGCAAAACCGATGCCTTCTAAAATACTATACTATTATACTGTGTCTATGAACATCAAAAGACCATCTCGGCGGTTTCTTTAGCAGGGTATATGAAATGAATTTTGAAGAAAAAAATATGAAAGAATCAGCAAGATCGTAGAGCTTGTTGATAGGTCTGAGATCTCTTCAATCCAGAGCGTCGTATCAGGGATTATTAATGTAATCAATGATCCGGATTCGAGTGCAAAGGATTTAAAAGGCTATGCACTTGATTTGATTGTAGAGGATATGGAACAAGAAATTACTATGATGGAAGACCATGGGCTGTTTTAGTATGACAAAGAGAAAAAATAATAACGGAATTGAAGAAAGCGAGGATCTTATTCTAAAGACGAAGGTGAATAGACAACTGAATTTAGAAATACAAGAACGGAAACGACTAGAAAAGGCCTTGCACAAAGTTAATGAAGAGTTAGAAACAAGGGTGGCGGATCGAACCGCAGACATTGCAAAGGCTAATGAAGAATTGCGTGCTGAGATCTTTGAGCGAAAACAAACTGAAATTGAAGTGCAGAAGTTAAAAGAAGCCGCAGAGGCTGCCAATCAAGCTAAAAGCGAGTTTCTGGCCAACATGAGCCACGAGCTTAGAACACCGCTGAATCACATCCTCGGTTTTACCGAGCTGGTGGTGGATAAAAATTTTGGGGACTTAAACGATGCCCAGGAAGAGTATCTCAATGACGTGCTATCCAGCAGTAAGCATCTGCTCACTCTGATCAACGACATTTTGGATCTTTCCAAAGTGGAGGCGGGCAAATTAGAGATGGAACCCTCGAACTGCAACCCAAAGATACTTTTGGAAAACAACCTTATCATGATCAAGGAAAAGGCAATGAAGCATGGCATACGACTGTCATACCATATTGATGATAGCATTCCGGAGATCATAACGGCGGATGAACGTAAACTAAAGCAGGTTATGTACAACCTTCTGTCCAACGCGGTAAAGTTTACGCAGGACGGCGGGGAAATCCGCTTGACAGTGGATTTAGCTGATGGCTCATTGCCGATAGATGATAGCAGTATGGAAAAGGCTTCTGATCAAGAACTAAGAGCTATAAGCTATGAGCCAAAAGCTTCACAGAAATTCATTCGAATTTCTGTGACTGACACCGGTATTGGCATAAAGCACGAAGATCTGGAGCGCATCTTCAACCCCTTTGAGCAGCTGGAGAGTTCGGCAAGCCGCAGGTTTCAGGGCACCGGGTTGGGTCTGCCCCTGTCTAAAAACCTTGTGCAACTCCATGGAGGGAAGCTTTGGGCAGAGAGCGGGGGTAAAGGAAAGGGAAGCGCTTTTAGATTCATTATTCCTTTACAAGTACAAAAACGATAAATATGATAAGATTAATCGGAACGGTGGTCTCGAAGGTCGATAATGAGCTAAGAGAGGAAAAACGACATGGGCGAAAAGATGGTGTTGGTTATTGAGGATGACGAATTGAACCTGAAACTGGTGAAAGAGATGTTGCGGCTGCGAAACTATAGGACCATTGAGGCGATGGATGCGGAAACTGGCATTCAAATGGCCCGCCGGCATAAACCGGACCTCATTCTCATGGACATCCATCTTCCCAAAATGGATGGCCTCAGTGCGACCAGGATCATCAAGAGTGACGAGAATTTGAAACAAATACCCATTGTGGCTCTCACAGCTCTCGCCATGGCTGATGACCGGGAAAAGGCTCTGGAAGCAGGCTGTGATGATTATGTCACCAAACCGTTTCGCTTACAAAATCTATTGAAAGCTATTGACCAACTGCTGGATTCAAGTGACAGGGGTAACATCATGGGGAACATGAAAGATGATCAGGTATAATGAAAAATCGTACTTTTCCCAAAGTGAGTGTCCCTTGCATAAAGTAGGGATTTTTGGAATGAAGCAAAGAATATTTAGAAAGTATCTTCAGCCCCTTTGAACAGGTGAATAATTTCGACGCAGGTATCAGGAAACCGGATTGGGCCTGTCTCTGACAAAGACGTTTGTAGAGCTTCACTATGGGCGCATCTGGGCCGAAAGCGAGGGGCGGGAAGTCGTTTTCGATTTATTATTCCAACATGACTTCCGATGAGTTTTACATAAGAATGGAAGAACGAAATTCAACATTTTTAAATTCAATCAATTTTTTATAGTGAGGAATGAGCAATGAAACCTAAAGGAAAGATCCTGATCGTGGATGATGAACCTCTAAATGTGAAACTTATGAAGGCAAATCTACTCTCTGGCCGGTATCAAACCATATCGGCCTTTAGCGGGGAGGAAGCCCTTGAAAAGGTAGAATCTGATTCACCGGATCTCATATTGCTTGATATTATGATGCCGGGAATGAACGGATATGAGGTAACGGAGAGATTAAAGAATAACCCCGCTACAAGAGACATTCCCATCATACTCATCACAGCCCTTGATGGCTCTGACAACAAGATAAAAGGCCTGGAATCGGGTGCGGATGAGTTTCTCAATAAACCTGTCAACATGGCGGAGCTTTTGGCAAGGGTTAAGTCCCTGCTACGGCTCAAACAGTATCAGGATCAGTTGAAGATGCATCGGGATTCTAAAGAGCTTTTGACCCGCCCATTTCAAGGGAATGCAAAGCCGAACGACAATATTGATTTACCCTCCATACTCCTGGTTGAGGATGATGAAAAAGACGCACAGCTGATTCAGATGCAACTTTATGGACAGCCGTACAGTATGAAAGTTGTTAAAACCGGAGAGGAAGCCCTGTCCTGTGCACAACAGGAAAAGATTGATCTGATTATCCTCGATATCCTTTTGCCGGGCATGGATGGTTTTGAGGTCTCCAGGCAACTTAAGGGCAACGAGAGGACAAATAGTATTCAGATAGTCGCTGTGACTAATTTAAAAGACATGGAGGACAAAATTAAAGGTCTGGAACTTGGTGTGGATGATTATTTGGTGAAACCCATTAACATTCACGAACTTCGGGCTCGGATAAACGCACTGATCAAAAAGAAGGCTTATCTCGATAAACTCAAGACCGGTTATGAATCGGCAGTTCATTCTGCCATTACAGACAGACTTACGGGACTCTATAATTCTGCTTATTTTCATTATTTTCTAAAAAATGAAATTAAGAGATCGGAAAGATATAATAACCCCGTGGCGCTCGTCATGATGGATATTGATGACTTCAAGCATTATAACGACAGTATGGGGCACCTGGCAGGAGATGAAATATTGAGACAGTTAGGAAGACTCATTAATCAGGATATCAGGGAAATAGATCTTGGTGTTCGCTATGGTGGTGAGGAGTTTGCCATAGTCATGCCCTATACGGATCTGAAGGGAGTGATTACGAGTACCAAGAGAATCAGAAGGCTTATCAAAGACCACTCCTTTATCCTTGATGCTTTTCCACCTGCGAGACTTACTATCAGCATGGGGATTGCCGTATACCCATCCGACGCGGTGACTATAACCGACTTAATTCAAAGAGCGGATACGGCACTCTACGGGGCCAAAAAGAGCGGAAAGGATACTATCTGTATCCTTGATGATAAATCTGATGCTCAACCAATATCTGCATTTCTTAAATAGTTGAGGGGAGCATGACCCATGGAAAGGCAAAAAGTTTTAATTGTTGATGATGAAGAAAGAAATATCAAGTTGCTGAACGCCTATCTTATGACAAACCAATATGAGATTGTAGAAGCGTCAAACGGGGAAGAAGCTCTTAGAATGGTGAACGATTTCAATCCGGATCTGGTTTTGCTGGACGCGATGATGCCTGGAATTGATGGTTTTGAGGTGTGTAAGAGACTAAAGACGGATGAAATAACCAAAATGATTCCCGTTGTCATGGTCACCGCCTTAAGGGAGAAAGAGTACCGCATAAAGGCGTTAGAAGCCGGGGCGGATGATTTTCTAACTAAACCGGTGGATCGAACCGAGCTCCTGGTGCGTGTTAAATCACTGCTTCGCATCAAGTCTTACCATGATCAATTGCTGCACAGTTACAAGGAGATCGCTCAGAAGAACGAAAAGTTAAAGGAGTTAGAGGGTGTTAGAGAAGGGTTAACGCATATGATCATCCACGACTTAAACAACCCCCTCACCGTCATATTGGGTAATCTTGAACTTATCAAGTTCGACAATGAGAACCTTTCAGAAACCCAGCTCGATATGATGGAAAGATGCCTCAATTATTCCGTAGATATCAGGCAGTTAATTCAAAGCATCCTTGACGTCTATAGGATGGAGGAAGGAAAACTGCAACCTGTAAAAGAATTGACAAATGTGACGGAAATGTTAACCGACCTAACGGGGCAGTTCATTGCAAGGGCGAAGATGGATCAGATATCTCTGATATTTTCCAATTCAGGAGAGGTCCCTTCTGTTAGGATTGACCCAAGCTTAATTAAGAGAGTGATTGCAAACCTGCTGTCTAACGCTATCAGGCATTCCCCTGAAGGAGAGGAGATAAAAGTTACAACCGGTTTCCTTGCTGAAAAAAACAGCATTGCTTTTAGTGTAAAAGACAATGGAAACGGCCTGGCGCCAAAGTACCACCAGAGGGTTTTCGATAAATTTGAACAAGTAGAACTCAAAAACTCAGGAGTGACGGTCGGAACGGGCGGTTTAGGACTGGCCTTCTGCAAAATGGCCGTTGAGGCTCATGGCGGGAAAATTTGGGTTGAAAGTGACGGAAACGCTAAAGGTTGTACTTTCAAATTCATGATTCCAGCCTGAGTCATAGGCAGCAAGAAAGTTGCAGCTTTAGCATCACCTCTTTCACACTAAAGTTGATTTGCAAATTCCAGGTTGGACAAGGGAACTGGAAATCCATAACAGCTTTCATGCCTGCTTTTAGTTTCACTAAACTCTCAAAAACTGACATAGCGCAAGAGATGGGAGGCAGATAAGCGAAAACTTCGAAAGGGGGCGTTTTGAAATTGCCTTACAGGGCAGGACAAGTTACAGAATTATATTATAAGACTTAATTTTACTGAGCAAAGATGGATGACTTATTTCAAGGAGGCGGGAAGC
>JADFVM010000235.1 GCA_015222555.1 Pseudomonadota bacterium | reverse complement strand
CCCTTCATAATTTCAAAATATGAATTTAGATAAGTTTGTCCGGTAAAGGGTTCAATTTTGTAGCGATTCAGTCCATTCCAATAATTTCAGTTTAACGCCACCCTGCCCCACCCCTGGTAAGGAGTGGGATGTTATCCTCCCTTTGCCGAGGAGCACCCACGGACACTCGTGCTCTGTGAGTATAAATGGGGAGGGGCGTCAAAAAAAGCCATTTAAATCAACAGATAATCGGATTATCAAGCGCTTTCAGTCAAAAAAAAGCCGGGAAGTAAGGGCTCATCTACTGAGTCATTCCTTGATCCCGGCCTTTTTTTATTTGTACCTACAGGTGATTTCTTTATTCTTCATCATCCACTACAGCTGCCTGCCCTCCGCCAAACTGATGGACCAGAAGGGCCAGCTTCTTGATCTGAAGTTTGCTCAGCTTTTCTCCAAAGGCGGGCATCACAGCATTGCGGGTTAAGGCGTCTTCCTCATCATTGACGCCATGCTCAACGGTGTACCTGATCCCCTCTTCCGTGCCGGAAAAACGCCAGAGGCTGTCCGTCAGATTGGGCGCGCCAACCATTGTCATTCCCTTGGCGTCTACTCCATGACAAGAAGCACATGCCGCTTCTGCTTCAGTCTCTCCCATAAAGACGGCAAGTCCCGCCTCATAAACTTTACCGGAAGAAAGACCGACCACATATTGTACGACATCATCCAGTTCCTTTTTGCTTAATGTTGATGCATGAGCCGGCATGTTTCCCTGTCTGCCGTCAGTAA
Source organism: Pseudomonadota bacterium (assembly GCA_015222555.1). Classification (GTDB taxonomy): domain Bacteria; phylum Desulfobacterota; class JADFVX01; order JADFVX01; family JADFVX01; genus JADFVM01. The sequence continues at coordinate 3,165 of JADFVM010000235.1, read as the reverse complement.
TGGTTTCGACAATAGTCTCTGCCGTCCCCCCGTAGAGCCAGTCGTCATCGGCCAAAACGGGAAACTTAGGGCCACCCTGACCGCCGGCGCCATGACAGGGGGCGCAGTGATCACCAAAGATGACCTTAGCTCCTCCCTGAGCAAAGGTGAGCAGCTCATTATTTTTCAGGATTTCTTCCATATCCATCCCCTTCAGCTTTTCGTCATAGGGCTTTCGAACAGCCTCGATTTCAGCCACCTGAGCATGAAGCCGCTTGATTGAGGTCCATCCCAGAATTCCTTTCGTTGCACTGTTGATCAAGGGCACTGCCGGAAAGAGTATGATGTATACAACAACTGAAATCCAGCTGATATGCAGTCCGATCATCCACCAGCGTGGCGGTGGGTTATCCAGTTCACGAATACTGTCCCATTCATGTCCTGTATCTTTTGCTTCATAGGGATCGTGTTTTTCACTCATTTTTTTTGTCCTCCTTATCTGAAGAATCTTCATTCATTATCATATAGCGATGTGATTCCAGCTTTTCGCGGTTCTTCGGTCTTAATACATAGACGTAAAGTACAATCATCACTATGAAGATGACAACCGTGACGGTCAGTCCGATCCAGTCGCTGGTCGTCAGGGCTGACCAGTCAGTCCCCATTTTTTCAGCTGTATTATTCACGGTAATCCACGCCTTTCTTGAATTTAACCATGGTACCCAGCACCTGCAGATAGGCCACAGTAGCGTCCATCTCTGTCTTGCCTGCTACCGCTTCCTTGCCGCCCGAAATCTGTTCATCCGTATAGGGAACACCTACCCTTTTCATGGCGTTCATCCTTTTGACGATACCCTCACCATCGATGGTGGCCTCCATGAGCCAGGGATAACGGGGCATGATCGATTCGGGAACGACCGATCTCGGATCCATTAAGTGAGCCACATGCCATTCATTGGAATATTTGCCACCTACCCGGGCCAGATCGGGCCCCGTCCTTTTTGATCCCCACTGGAAGGGGTGATCATATTTGGACTCGGCGGCCAGTGAAAAATGTCCGTAACGTTCCTTCTCATCACGGAAGGGCCTGATCATCTGCGAGTGACAAGTATAACATCCTTCGCGGAGGAAGACATCTCTCCCTGCCAGTTCCAGTGCGCTATAGGGGCGTATCCCTTCAAGCTCGGGGAATTTGACCGACCCGTCAGGATTCCTTGCTTCACTTTCGATGACATTGTCAAGATAGAAGAGCGGCACAATCTCAACAATCCCGCCAACGGAGACCATAATTGCGATCATGATAAGGAGGCCCACCACATTCTTTTCAAGTTTCGCCTGGAAACTGTCTTTTTTGTTTGCCTTATGTCCAGTCATCAATCTACCTCCTTATGCCGTTGCAGTGGCCGGTTGAGAAGAACTTTCCGCCACTTTAACTTTTGACTTGTTTATGGTCATTATTACGTTATAAAGCATGACAATGGCACCAAGAAGAACACAGATACCGCCCACAACACGCAGGGCATAGTAGGGATGCATGGCCGCCACAGATTCTGCAAAGCTATAGACCAGGTTTCCATACTCATCATAGGCACGCCACATGAGGCCCTGCATGATACCGGACACCCACATGGCACAGATGTAAATGACAATGCCGATGGTGTGTATCCAGAAGTGAAAATTGACGAGCCTTGTGGAATAGATCTCCGTTTTCCAAAGCTTTGTTACCATATGATAGATGGCACCCACGGAGACCATGACAACCCAGCCCAGTGCACCGGAATGAACATGACCGATGGTCCAGTCTGTGTAATGAGACAGAGCATTGACAGACTTCACTGACATAAGCGGCCCTTCGAAGGTCGACATGGCATAAAAGGCGAGTGCCACAACAAGGAACCTGAGGACATAATCGGTACGGAGCTTGTCCCAGGCGCCGCTGAGCGTCATCATCCCGTTAACGGCGCCACCCCATGAAGGGATGATCATTGCCATTGAGACAGCGGCGGCCAGTGAACCGGTCCAGTCAGGCAACGCCGTGTATTGCAGATGATGCGCGCCGAGCCAGACATAACCGAAAGTGAGGGCCCAAAAATGAAGAACGGAAAGGCGATAGGAGAATATGGGACGATTTGCCTGCTTGGGAATAAAGTAATACATGATGCCGAGAAAACCGGCCGTGAGGAAGAAACCAACAGCGTTATGGCCGTACCACCACTGGACCATGGCATCCTGAACACCGGAAAAGATGGAATAGGACTTGAATAAACCAACGGGGATGACCAGACTGTTAATGACATGCAGATAGGTGATCATCACCATCATGGCCATAAAAAACCAGTTGGCCACATAAATATGCGGCGTTTTACGGTTCACCACGGTCATGACAAAATTAAAGAAGTAGGAAAGCCACACCACCGCTATGGCAATGTCGATGGGCCATTCAAGTTCGGCATACTCTTTACCCTGTGTAATACCAAGCGGCAGGGTAATAACAGCACTGACGATGATTGCATTCCATCCCCAGAAGGTGAACCAGGCCAGCTTATTGCTCCATAACCTTGTTTGGCAGGTACGCTGAACAATATAAAATGCCGCGCCCATCAATGTGCATCCGCCAAAGGCAAAGATGACCGTATTGGTGTGTAATGGCCTCAGCCGCCCGAAGGTGATGTATGGCAGATCAAAATTGAGCGCCGGCCATGCCAGCTCAGAGGCGGCGATGACACCCACCGACGCCCCGACGACAAGGTAGATGACGGCAGCGACGGAAAACCAGCCGACGACAGACAAGTCATACCTTTCTTCAGTTTGTACATTACTCATAGAACCCCCCTTATAACATTATTAAAAAAATTAACTACCTGATCGCCCGATGACAGCGCCTTAATCTCTTTAATTCCACATTGACACTACAGGCCGGCTTGCTTAAATACGACAAAGAGATCCGCACGTCTTGATACGACATGTTCGATGTGCCATTAACAAAATGGATTCATTTTTTTTCCACAGCCTTTTCTCTATCCGGAGTTTGGTGTTTTTCCATTGACTTTTTCTGATTTTCTGCCAGCGCTTTAGCTGTATATCTTTCGAGGACTTCCACCAACGCCGTCTGAGCTTCCCTCCAGACCGGATGGGCCGAACAGAGCTCGTCCCGATCACATTCGCCCTTACTTGTCAAACAGCGAT
>JADFVM010000234.1 GCA_015222555.1 Pseudomonadota bacterium | reverse complement strand
TACTGTGGCAGAGATCAATATGTTGAAGATATTGAAGTTAAGGCCGGGGAAACAAAAATCTTACTTGTAGACACCATGTAAGGCCTATCACAAGTATTTTTTTCGCCAACAGGAGTTGGCTCCTACCGGTAGGAGCCCTCTCCAGACGGCGAATGTTGTGTGACACGGAAAAAATCAAGCTTCGAAGCATGTCTTCTGAGGCCAAATTGTCAAGAGGAACCCTATGAGATATATTTCATATTCATTGATTGCAGCAATTATGATCGTTTCAGGTTGTACAGGCAAGGTATGGACAAAGGATAAAGCTGGAAATGATGTCGAAGGGACGTCCCCTCGCATGCTTCAGGCCTCTGAGTTTCCATCCTCTAAATATCTAAGGGCGACGGCCTCGGGCCAGTCTGACAAAGAAGCCCGCAGCCAGGCCAAGGCTGAACTATCCAATATTTTCGAATCTCAAGTCTTTAGCCATACCATCAATAAAGTGAAATCTGTGACTCATTCCGGGGAGGAGGAAAAGGTGAGCCGTGATGCTGAGCAGACTGTACGGGTTCTTTCGTCTGTAGGCCTAAAAGGCCTTGAAATCGGAAAGGTCTGGTTTGAAGAGAAAGAAAAGCTGTATTATGCCCTTGCAGTTCTTGATAGAAATAAGGCAAGAGAAAACTGGCAAAGTGAAGCAGATATCATTGACAGTAAAATTGGCGCTGCCTATAAGGCTCGGCATTCACAAAAAAGTAGCTTCACAAAACTTCAGGCCTTAAGAAAAATGAATAAATTATGGATTGAAAAGGCGGTCATAGTCAGCCGCTTGCGAGTATTAGGCTTTCAGGATGTATCAACAGAGGATTATGACATAAAAACAATATTTAGTGAGATTGAGGAAATTAAAGCAAACCTTCTGATCTATATTAAAATTAATGACAGAGAATATGGCAAAATTGTCAGTGAGACCGTTACAGAAAAGCTCAGTGAGGAAGGCTATGTTATGACTGCCGATAAAGGAAGGGCAAACATTATATTGAGAGGCTCTGTTACTGTTAAGCCCGTGCAGCTTGATAATAGGGACTGGCAATTTGCGAGAGCCATGGCGGTCATTTCTATCATTGATGCCGATTCCGGTCTTACGGTGGGGGAGATCTCTGACAACAAAAGGGCCGCTCATATTAACGTGTCTGAAGCCTCTGTCAAGTCCGTAAGGGGTGTGGCTTCTTTAATTTCAGACAAGATGGTTCAATATTTTGGCGATGCAGAATAGTTAATTGCCTCTGTTTTAAACTCTTCATTAGTCATTTATGTCATGAAATGACTCTCTAAAGGAGTGAAAAATGCAGCTTCTAAAAATTACACCTCTAACATTTCTTGTTCTTACAACTGTTTTTATTCTTCCTTCCCTCTCTTTCGGGGCCAGCGAATTCGAAAAGTGGAAAAAGGAGGAACTTGAAAGTTATACGGAATTCAGAGATGAAAGAGATAAAGCCTTTACCCAATATCTTAAAGAGCAGTGGCAGGAATTCAAGCTCTTTCAGGGTGAGAAGCCTTATAAAAAACCAAAACCCGTCAAAATACCTGTCGTAAAAAAAGACCCGGCCAGGAAAATAGTTCCCTTTAAAGGCAATGTAGTTAAAGAAATCCCTCTACCGGCTATCCCTAGGAAACCAAAGCGCCCCAAAAAGCTAGAAGAAATCATTCCTCCTCTCCTTGTAAAAAAGGGGAAAAAGTTAAACTTTGATTTTTATGGGATGTCAGTAGTGATGAACTATGATCCTAAACTTAAGGCCAAGCTTAGCGGTAAAGTAAATAAAGATTCCATAAGCTCATATTGGGAGTCTTTAAGTAAGCCTGATTATGAAGACCTCCTCATGCAGCTGGATTATTTCAAAAAGGAGTTGAAACTCAACGACTGGGGCTATCATCTTTTTGTATATCGAGTGGGTGAAAAAATATATGGTCCATCGAAAAAAGAAACCACCCTCTTTGTCTGGTTTATCCTCTCGAAAAGCGGTTATGAAACAAAAATTGGTTACAATAACAATACAATATTTCTATTGCTGCCCACAAAGAATAAGTTGTATTCCATCCCCTATCTAACGCTGGATGACAACCGGTATTATGCCCTTTCCTTTGATGGCCGCGCTAAAAAGCTTGGATCTCTTTACACCTATAAGGGAAAATATCCCGGGGCCTCTGACTGGATGGACTACGACATAAAAACCACGCCTGCATTTGCTAAAAAACGAAGTTCCAGATCGCTTGATTTTAGTTATGGAGGAAAGAAATTTATTATTCCCGTAGAGTATGATAAAGCCGTTGTAGAGTTTTTTGAATTTTATCCTCAAACTAATTTTGAGGTTTACTTTGCGGCCACCACGTCGCCTGAAGCCGGGACTTCTCTCATTAAGGCGCTCAAGCCTATCGTTGAAGGTAAAACAGAAGGCGAAGCCGTTAATATAATCCTTCGTTTCGTCCAAACGGCTTTTAAATACAAAACAGATAACGGTCAGTTTGGGAGAGAAAAATATATGTTGCCTGACGAGACGCTCTTTTATCCCTATTCAGACTGTGAAGACCGCTCAATAATTTTTGCCTATTTGGTAAAAAATCTCACGGGACTTAAGGTCGTTGCGCTGCATTATCCAAACCATATCGCCACAGCCGTAAAATTCAACGATGAGATTGAAGGTGATTATGTTATCTATGCGGGACAGAAGTACCTGGTCTGTGACCCCACATACATCAATGCCGACATAGGAATGGCTATGCCTAAGTTCAAAAAGGTTAATGCAAAAATTATCCCCATTGAGCCAAATGGCGAATGATTCATTGGCCTTTAAAAAAGAAGGCTATTTAGTAACTTAGAAATAATTTTCTGCGCTTTTTTTGAGAAGAAAATTATTTAGCTTCGCACAATCGCTCTTCGGAGAAAAGCTGTAGAAGACTTGATTTCGTGAAGGCACTTATCCGGTTTATCCGGGCTGGGCGGCCTTTCTTTTGCTTCTTCTTCTTTCACCACTACGGGTATAAAGGCGGCCAAAGAAAAGAAGAAATCTTATGGCATAGCCGCTTAACTCTGGCCCCACCCAAAGGACGGGGATTTCTATGACTCATTAAAAAAACTGATCTTAAAGCTTGACATTCATTCCCTTTAAGATAATATTTATTATCATAAAATGATGATGACTAATTTATAAGTTTTTTATAAATAAAAATAAAAATTAAATCAGGAGGTATCCATTAAAATGAAAAAAGCATTGTATTCTCTAATTTTTATCGCCTTAACATCATTGCTTCTGGCAGGCTGCGGGGGGCCGGAAAAGATTGCTGAACCAGTCATGGCCGATGAATTCGCAAATGCGCCGAAGTGGGTTCTCGATCCATCAATGGAAGGGGGGTTGTCGGCCGTGGGTTCTGCAAAGCTAGGCAAGGCAGGTTTACAATTTACAAGAACGGAAGCTCTCGCTAACGGAAGAGATGAGCTTGCAAGAATTATGAGTGTAAAAGTCAAAAACCTAGTTAAGAATTTCACACAGACCACAGGTATTGGTGATGCTGAAACGGTTGATAAAGTAGCCAGTCAGGTTTCCAAGCAGGTTGCCAACCAGACATTGAATGGCTCAAAACAAAAGGACTTATGGATATCTCCAAGTAAGGAGCTTTTCGTGCTGGTAGTGCTTGACCCCGCGGCAGTGGCAAAAGCTGTTCAGGAAAATGTCCAAACAAGCCTCAGAAATGAGCAGGCACTCTGGCAGCAATTTCAGGCAAAAAAAGCCCATGATGAGCTTGATTCTGAAATTGAGAAGGAATTTGGAGAGTTTCAATCAGGTCAGTAAAAAAGCACCTGTGTTGTTAAAAATGATTTCATTATTTTCAAATAGGACAGCCTCCAGCTGTCCTATTTTTTTATCCTGAAGGAGTCTCAATTGCCTGAAAAAAAACTTTTCCACATTCTTATCTCCTTGTTTTTATTCGTGGGGATATTTTCATGCAAGTCAAAACCAGGGACTGTGGAATCATTTACGCAGGATATGCCCAAGTGGGTTTATCACTATGATCCGGGAAACAAGACCTGCGGAGTGGGCACCTCATTGCCACATATAAAAGGTATCGCTTTTCAAAGGGCGGTGGCCATTGCCAGGGGGATTGATGAGATCGCCAGGCAAATTAATGTGAGTGTAGACAGCAAGCTGGAGCATTACATGTCCTCATCCAATGGCACGACATCATCTACACTCTCTACGTTCAGTGTACAAACGACTTCCGGTGTTTCCATCAGTGCAAAGATAATCGATGCCTGGTTGAGTCGTACCAGTAATGAATTTTATGTGTTGATGTGCACAGACTAGAATATAAGGGGCTTGTCCGAAATTTATTTTATAATAAAACATCAAAGATTGTCCGAGACAAATAAAATTTAATGATATTCAGTAGTATTGCAAGGCTTGCCCCTTGCTCAAGTAGACCTGAAGGTCTGTTCCACTTAACGTGTCTAACGGGTAAATAAAGTGAGGTGTGTGTGATGATAAAAGTGCTGATGGCCCTTGTTCTCCTTTTGGTTAATGTCAATATCTCCTCTGCCGCCGATAAAGCCGGCGAGATCAATAAATATAAGGGGACTATCAAGGTGTACAAGGAGGGGGAAATATGGGGGCAGAGTGTCAAGAAGAGAAATCATGAATTATTCGTCAAAGATGTCGTAAAAACAAAAAGACGGGCCATGGCCCATATAACATTCATTGATGGTTCAGAGGCCTATATGAAGGAAAAATCTATCCTCGAAATAGAAAAGATAAAAGACCTTGGAGTAGAAAAAGGGCGTGTCATCTTTAATGTAAAAAAGCAGGGTAGTTTTTTGGGATGGATAGCAATAAGAACGAAAACTGCCGTCATCGGCGTAAAGGGGACTAAATTTGCCGTAGATGTTGATAAGGACAAACTCCATGTTTATTTGAAAGAGGGGGCGCTCAATATAAAATCAGTAGAAGACGATTTTATTCGATACAGGAAAAAAGAATCGGAAGATTACGAGGACTTCAAGAAAAAGGAAATTGATGAATTCAAGAAGTTTAAAGAAACAATGGAAGAAGAGTTTAAGGAGTTCGTAAAGGAATTTGATATGAAAGGTGGCACCGCCATATCGATTGACGGAAAAGAGGTCAGAGATATTGCCATCCCGGAAGACATTGAAAAAGAGTTTTTGCTTTTTAGTTCACCTGAAATTTTTGATAAATCCTGATGCAACTCATATGATTTCATGATGAATATCCCAAACACCCTTACCTTACTACGTATTATCCTTATTCCGGTGTTTGTCTATTTGCTTCTTGAAAGACGTTTTGTGGAAGCCCTAATCGTTTTTGCCCTGGGAAGTATTACCGATGGTCTTGATGGTTTTCTTGCAAGGAAGTTCAATCAGATTACCCGGCTGGGAAAATTTCTAGACCCTATGGCAGATAAACTCTTCCTGCTTTCATCCTATACAACAGCCTATTTTGTCAACATCTTACCCTTATGGCTATTAATTATCGTATTCCTGAAAGAGATAATTATGCTTTCAGGCCTGCTTGCACTTTATCTCTCTGTAAAGAAGGTGAAGATCAAACCGACATTATCAGGTAAGCTGACCACAGCCTTTCAAATGATTACAATTGTATTGATTCTTATAAGTGGTATAGGCCTGGGAAATGAGTGGATACTCTTTTTTGTATTTGTAGCCACGTCTGTTCTCATATTAACATCAACAACGGCTTATATCATCATAGGAATAAAAGCCTACAGGGAGGCCCATTAATTTGAGTGAGAAGTGGAAAAGCCGTTTGGTTCTTGCAATACTAAGCATTGCCTTTATATACCTCCTCTATTATTTGAGGTCCATCACCATTCCCATCTTTATCGCCGCCATATTTGCCTATCTTCTTGATCCTGTTATCGATAAATTTGAAAAATTCCATATGAGCAGAAGCAATTCAATTCTTCTTCTTACTTTTATTGCTGTTATAGTTTTTTGTCTCGCCCTTCTGTTAGTAATTCCGGCTATTGAAGGTGAGCTGAGAGAGGCGGCAAAAAACCTGCCACACTATGCGGCAACATTCAAGGAGAAAATAGGACCCCTTATAGACAGTATTCTTTTAACTGTTTTCCCCGGTGGTGAATACAGAGTTGAAAACCTCATAAAAGAAGGGGAGGTTGTCCTAAAAAAGATCCCTCTTGATATATGGAAACAGGTTTTAACGGTGATGACTTCCACTTTTAAGAATACCTTAAGTCTCTTCATCTCTGTCATAGGGACATTGATTATTCCACTATATCTCTATTATATTCTAAAGGACTTCGACAGTATCAAAGCCGGGGTCCTTTCATTGATCCCCGACGGCAAGAAAGATTATGTCATTTCAAAATTCGTAGAAATCGATGAGACCCTGAGCGCCTTCATAAGAGGGCAACTACTGATCTGCCTCATACTTGGCCTTATCTACAGCATAGGTCTGTCTGTTATCGGAGTCGATCTCGCCCTGGTCATTGGCCTTTTATCAGGCGTTGCATTCTTGATTCCCTATGTGGGCACTGTTGCCGGGATAGTCGCTGCATCCATGATGGCTTTATTGGAATTCCATGACATTACGCATGTCATTTACGTTCTGATCCTCTATGGAACTGCGCAGGTGTTGGAAGGTACGGTCATCACACCAAAAATAATTGGCGATAAAATGGGCCTTCACCCGCTGCTCATCATTGTGGCCATAATCACAGGTGGTGAGCTTTTCGGACTGATGGGAATGTTGCTTGCTGTCCCTGTCGCTGCCATACTAAAAATATTAATGTTAAGTCTCCTTGAAAACTACAAAGAAAGCCCTTATTTCAAAGGTAACGGTCCTTGAAGCAAGCTCTGAAATGGATTGACAGTCTCACCGTTCTGCTATATATTATTTCTCCCTTTCAGGACTTTGTTAAAAGATTTCCTGCTCCTGTTGAAAGCCCTTTAAATCGCTTGTCTATGAGCACTAATATAATGCAGAGATACTGATGTTATCCATTAATTATTCCTCCCCTATCGTATTTTTTCTCCTTGCTGCTCTATCATTTCTGCCTTCCTGTGCCCATAAGGATGTCAAAGTTGAGGAGATACCGGCGAAACCATGGTCTTTCTATCAGTCAGGCATAAGGCATGACGGTTACGTGGAAACAGACATTACGCCTTCCCTGGGGATAAAATGGATGAAACCCGTTGTGGCCGGCAGCAGACCCTATGCACCGCAGGAATATGCATCGCCTGCAGCCTCCAAAAATGTTGTCTACTTTGCGTCCCTTCGCGGTAAGGGCGTTTCTGCATATAAAGCAAAAACAGGTGAGTTGATCTGGCATTTTCATGTTGAAAAGGGCGTTGAAAGTAGTCCTGCAATCTATGAAAACAAGCTGTTTTTTGGTGCAAACGATGGCTACATTTATTCTGTCGATGCCGCTAGCGGCAAGCTGGTTTGGAGATATAATGCGGGTGTGGAAATATTGTCTTCGCCAATCGCGGAGGGTGGGATATTATTTTTTACAGCATCAAACGATATTTTATATGCCCTTGATTCCGTAACGGGTGATGTTTTGTGGCGATATAAAGGGGGAAGTCGTGGGGGCGGCATCTATTCTATTCGCCTTACATCCTCACCTGCCTACAATGATGGGATGATCTATGTTGGCTTCAGCGATGGCTCGATTGTGGCCGTTGTTGCCTTTGATGGCTCTATTCTTTGGAAAAAGAAACTCTCTAAAGGGCGCGGTGTAAGGTTTGCAGACATCGACGCATCTCCTGTCATTGATGGCAATGTTATTTTAGTTTCATCATATGACAGCGGCTTCCATGCGCTGGACATAAAAAATGGCAATACTCTGTGGAAGTTCGACGCTAGAAGTTCATCAACGCCTTCCTATGACAACACTCGAGTATATATTACTGATAGCAGCGGAAAAATATTTGCCCTTGACAAAAAAAGCGGCGCTATGCAGTGGGAATACGTAGTCGATGAAGGTGTACCCACATCAACAGTACGTGTTGGCGACTTTCTCCTCTTTGGTTCATCACACAACAAGATGTATCTGCTTAAAGCAGATTCGGGAGAGTTAATCAATACAACAAAAGCGTCCTCAGGCTTCTCCGCATCACCTATTTATTACGATGAGATGATTTATGCCATATCAAACGCCGGATATATATATGCATTAAAATGATGCCTTTAATTCCAACAACATAGAAACCATACCTCATATTATACTTCAATGAATACACCTCTAAATGTAGCCTTCATCTGGCACATGCACCAACCTTACTACAAGGATCTCCTTTCAGGCGATTACCTTCTGCCATGGGTCAGGCTTCATGCAACGAAGGATTATTATGACATGGCGGCAATCCTTGACAAATTTCCCACCATCAATCAAACCTTTAATATTGTGCCGTCTTTGCTAATGCAGATTGATGATTATGCAAAGGGAGAGGGGAGGGACATTTTTCTGGAGCTATCAAAGACGCCTGCCCATGACCTGCTTAATAGTGAAAAAGAATTTATTCTCCTTAACTTCTTTTTTGCAAACTGGGAAAATATGATAAAGCCTTTTCCAAGATATTGGGATTTGCTTCACAAAAGAGGTCTTCATTGCAATAAAGAAGAGATAGAAGGCGCTATTCATCGATTTTCTGATGACGATTTTCGTGATCTACAGCTTCTTTTTAATCTCTGCTGGTTTGACCCTGTCTTTCTGAAAGATGACGATTTTATTGCTGAAATAGTAGAAAAGGGCAAGAATTTCACTGAAGAAGAAAAGATAAATCTTCTTGATAAGCAAAGGGAAATCGTTGCCATGGTCATCCCCAACTATAAAAGACTGATGAAGGAGGGGAGGGTTGAGCTTACCACCACGCCATTTTATCATCCCATACTCCCACTTCTTTGTGACTCAGGCGTAGCATCGACGGCTATGCCCGACATAAGGTTGCCCGAAAAAAACTTTAAACACCCCGAGGACGCCGATGCTCAGTTAAAAAAGGCAATAGAATTCCATAAAAAAACCTTCGGTTCGGTACCGAAGGGGATGTGGCCTTCCGAAGGATCAGTAAGTGAAGAGGCGCTTTCTTTAATCGCTTCGAGGGGGATAGAGTGGGTAGCTACAGATGAGGAGATACTTGAGGCCTCGTCACATAAAAGAGTGAAAAGAAGTGCTAACGGTGGAGTGACAAATCCGGATTTTCTTTATAGGCCCTATCTATACAAGGCGGGAGACAAGGATATTTCTATCGTTTTCAGAGATCATCAGCTTTCAGACCTCATTGGGTTCGTTTATTCATCCTGGGAGCCGGAATCTGCAGCAAGAGATTTTATGGAAAAACTTACTGCAATAAGACACTCACTGGCGGAAAAGAACAAAAAGGGGGATCATCTCGTTTCAGTCATCCTGGATGGAGAGAATTGCTGGGAGCATTACAAGAATGATGGCTGGGATTTTCTGTCCAGTCTCTATAAAATGATGGAAGATGATCCGCTAATCAATATGGTTACTGTGTCAGAACACCTTGAAACCCATCCGCCTGAAAAGAGGCTCGATCATATCTTCCCGGGTTCATGGATCAATCACAACTTTAAGATATGGATAGGCCATGAGGAGGATAACCGCGCCTGGAACTACCTTAAAATGACCAGGGATGCACTTGTCAAGGCCGAAAAAGATGGCAAAGTAGATAGTGATTTGCTGGAATTGGCCTGGGAGCACATTTATATCGCTGAAGGGAGTGACTGGTGCTGGTGGTATGGTGATGATCACAGTACGGAGAACGACATCGACTTTGATTGGTTGTTCAGAAAAAACCTCATTAACGTATACAAGCTTATAAAGAAGGAGGTTCCTTCTGAACTTACAAAACCGATAATAGAAACAGAAAGACATCTTGAACCGGCTTCCCAGGCAACTTCATATATCTATCCGACAATAGATGGCGAAATAACGAATTATTTTGAATGGCTTGGTGCCGGTATCATAGAGCTTGAGCTCACTGGGGGAACGATGCATAAAGCCTCATTCATGTTGTCGCATATTTATTATGGTTTTAACAGGGAGAACATTTTTTTCAGGATCGACTTAAACGAAGATGTTGAATGCGATGAAGTTTCTGACCTTTGTATCTCTCTTATTATGAAAGATGCACACAGTATAGAAATAAATGTAGAGGGGCTGGGCTGCTGTAACGGTGCAACCGTAAGGACTCTGTCTGAAGAAACAAGAGGCATAAATATTAAGGCTGCATTTTGTGATGTGCTGGAAATTGAAGTGCCTAACCATGTTCATAAAGCCAAGGCAGGCGAAGAAATCGAATATTATGTGTCAGTTAAGAGACACAATGGAGAAATCGAAAGGTGGCCGTCAATAGGTTATTTTACAATTACTTTTCCAGGTGAAGACTTTGAATCAATGGTGTGGAATGCCTATGCCTAGTCTTTTTTTAAACACCCTTCTCGTCTGATAAGATATATTATGTCAACTCTCATATGTTTGCTTTTCAGGCCAGGTAACCATGCTGCTCCCCTCTTAATTAATTATCTTAAAAAAGAATTTACAATACTACTCTATTAAATACCCCGCAGCTTGCTGTGTTTTGTCATTCTCGTAACGCATTCGGCATAAACTTCGCTGGAATCCAGCCCTTTATAAATCTGCATTCCGGGCCAAGCCCGGAATGACAACTAAATACCCCGCTGCTTGCGGCGAGGGTTATTTTTTAAAAACAGGTCCTTATAAAAGTTGAAGTTCCTAAAAAGTAGGTCCAAATTTGCCCCACAGGACGACTTTTTCACCAAACCCTACCGGCCGATATAAGGACAATACAACTTTGTTCCCCTGCTTAACTTATTAATACAATATGAATATCTCAATTGATTACTCACTGCCCTTTCAATTTAAAAAACTGGATTTTTAAGTTGCCTTTATATAAGATGGGCTGGAAATTCAAAAAGTAAGGGGGTTACTTGTATGAGGTTTGGTAAATATTTAAAAGTTGCTCGTAAATATAATGGGATTACTGCTCACGAGCTAGGCCAGCTTGTAAGCACGACGGGTCAATACATTACTCAAACAGAACAAAGTAAACTGAAGGCTCCCAACCGGGCCATGGCGCATAAGCTGGCTGAGGCGCTCAATGTCAACCCTGCAGAGCTGTGGGGAATTGCGGCACTGGAAAGATATCGAGAATGGTGTATGAAGGAAGGTATAGATCCTGAAAATGCGCACACTTTTTTCCAGGCCGCCAAGTTTGACAGAAAGAAAGCAAGCCAGAAAATGTCCAAATATAAAGCATTAAAATAAAAAAGGCCGGTAAGACCGGCCTTTTCTGATCACTTGATCATTGAGAAAAAACTTATTTGCCCTTTCTGAGAAACTTCAACTTTTCCTCAGCCTCTTTAAATCCGTCATCTTCACCCTCATCGACTTCAAGCATTTTTGAGTGAGTGTTGACAAGCCCTTTCATGGACGCTATGAACTGCGCTCTCTGTCTTTTTACTTCTGTTATGTCATCAAGAAGCGATGCAAGACGGCTGTGAGCAGTATTAATGAGACTTTCTGCCTGCACTTCGGCCTGGCTCACGATGAGTTCGCCCTCTTTTCTGGCATTAAGCTTCATGTCCTCAGTTACCTGCTGAGCTGTCATCATTGTTTCCTTTAGCGTTTTTTCTCTCTCAAGCAGTTCATCGGAAAGGTTGGTCTTTTCTCTCAATGCCATTTTTAGCGCATCATTCTCCTTATTAAGATCCTCAAACTCGTTATAAATGAGCTCCATAAAAGAGTCTACGTCACGCATGTCGTAGCCTCTTAAAGCTCGCTGGAATTTTTGTTGCTGAATGTCAAGCGGTGATATTTTCATGGTAATACCTCCTAATTTTACTGCAACTGGCTCGCCAGTTGACGTAAAGTTTTCACCAGAAAGCTCTGCAAAAAGAAGATAGCAAAGATTACAATCAGTGGTGATAAATCGATTCCACCCGCCACAAGCGGGACTCTTTTCCTGACCCAGTAAAGCACGGGCTCCGTTACCCTGTATAGAAACTGCACGATTGGATTATAGGGGTCGGGATTTACCCACGACAAGACAGCCCTTGCAATGATGAGCCACATATACAGCTGGAGAGCCATGCCGAAAACTACGGCCACGGCATCTAATAAATTACCTATAATATACATAACTATTTAACTTATTAAACTAATTCACCTCCCTTGTCAATATATTTATATCATAAGCTTTCAGAAAAACTTACCCTTCCATTATTTTTATTGCCAGTTTTCTCTCTCTCGGTCCATCAAATTCACAGAAGTAAACCGCCTGCCATGTGCCCAGTGCAAGCCTCCCATTTTCGATTAGCAAAACCTCTGAGCTGCCAAAAAGACTTGCCTTGATATGCGCATCAGAGTTGCCTTCCATGTGCTGATAATTAGCCACATGCGGTATCAGTTCAGTGAGGGTCGTCACAATATCTCTCTTGACGGAAGGATCGGCCCCTTCATTGATTGTCAGGGCTGCCGTCGTATGAGGCACGTATAGATAGCAGATACCATCACCTGTGGAAATCTCTTTATCTATTAAATTTTGGATATGACCGGTAATATCAATAAATTCCGAACGCTTTGAGCTTTTTATCTCCATATATTTAATCATTGAATACTCCTTTTAACTTAACCCAGATAAACTGGACTCTTTTTAGTATCCCCTTGAGGGTGTAAGTGCCTTCACGAAATCAAGTCTTCTACAGCTTTTCTCCGAAGAGCGATTGTGCGAAGCTAAATTTTCTGCCAGAAAAGCGCAGAAATTTATTTCTTAGTTACTAAAGTATAAATCCAACAAAACAATGTAAATACCTAACTAAACAAGCATTTTGAGCCTGTCCTCAATGTCGCCAGCGCGACTTCAGCGGATTTTTAGAGGTGCCCTATATCTTTATCCCCAGAAGCGGCACCCCCAGCCTCTGACGCCTGTTTTCTCCCTTGAACAGATCTTTCTTCCTCTCCGGGATATCCCCTCTTTCCCCTTCATATTGAAGCTGCAATCTGACCGGAAGGGATGAGCCGTGACAGACAGCATGTTTGCCAAACTTTTTAGAGAGCATATCGACAACATTATATATCCTGGATATCTTTTCAACCTTTAACAGGTCGTCAAAAAGAGAATACTGAACTTTGTTCTCAGGCACCAGACCAGACATAACAACGCCCGTTGAGCGATATAACCTGCCCTGACTGTAGATCTTTGAAAAACCTTTTTTTAAGGCGTCAAAAAGCTCTGCGGGATAAGCCGTTGCCCGGCTTAGCTTGATTTCCGCGCCTTCATTGACAAAATCCTGTCCCTTAAGGAGCACAACAAGCCTTGTGGCTGCAAGATGGTGGCGCCTGACCTTTATGCAGGCATTTTCCAGGTTCTTCGACAGCTGGGCAAAAACAAAGCTTTCATCGCTGGAAGGGGGTGTAAAGGTCTTTGTCTTTCCTATAGACTGATAGTCACTCCTCCCCTCGTTGCTCACAGCCATAACAGAGCGCCCGTTCAGCTCATGCCATACTTCCACGTAAGGTTTGGAAAGATGCTTTTTTATAAAGGAAATATCTTTTTTTGCAAAGTCAAGGGCACTGCCCACACCGAGTTTTTTAAGCAGCGCCGATGTGTTCGGCCCTATGCCCCAGATCTTGTCCGGAAGGAGGTCGGCAAGATAATGACTTATCTCTCGTCCCGGGATAAGGGTAATGCCCTTCGGTTTTTTATGTTTTGATCCCACCTTTGCAAGGACTTTGGACAGGCTGACGCCAATGGAAATGGTAATACCCAGCTCCTTTTCAACTGTTTCCTGTATTTTGCGTGCTATATCTCCATAGGAACAGTGAAAGATTCGCCTTAAGCCTGTGAGGTCAACAAAGGCTTCATCGATGGAATATTCCTCAATATCGGGCGAAAAGCGTCTTACAATTTCAAACATCCTGAGGGAAAAGAGAGAATATATCTCATAGTCGGAGGGGAGGCAGACCAGATCAGGGCAGACCTTTTTTGCCTCAAAAAGCCGCATCCCCCTTTTTACCCCCCTTGCCTTTGCCTCATAACTTGCCGCAGCCACGATTCCCCGCTCTTTCCCTGTTATGACCGGTTTCCCTTTAAGCCCGGGATTAACGGCCTGCTCGCAGGAGGCAAAAAAGGCATCGGCATCGAGGTGCATTATGGCACTGGGCCATCTGTCTATTCTTATAGGTTGGTCATTCATAGCTTGATTTTTTGACAGGATCACAGGATTTTAAGAACCCTAAAGCCTGTCTTTATATTTTTACCCCGTCCATCCTGTTAATCCCGTCTAAAATTCTTTTCAGGCCTTATATCCCATTATCGATACTGCCTTATAACCGACGTTACAACACCGGCAATGAGCAGTTCATTTTCAGGCCGTATGGCTTTGTAATTTGGGTTTGCAGGGACAAGCAATACCTTGTCACCTCTTTTTCTGAGGTATTTCATGGTCCACTGGCCATCGACTTCGGCGATTACGATATCTCCATTTTTAGCGGTCTCTCCTCTGTCAACGATGACCATGTCTCCGGGCAATATCCCCGCATCAGACATGGAATCGCCTGAAACCTTAAGAAGAAAAGTGGACGACCTGTTTTTTATGAGCATCTCGTCAAGGGAGATGGTATCGGCAAGCTCTTCCTCTGCAGGGCTGGGAAAACCGGCTTCGACGACGCCGAGGATTCTCATGGGGAACTTTATGCCCCGTGGGATAAGCCTGCCTTTGTCATCTCTTGCAATAAGTCCGGCAGCTTCCAGTTTTCCCACAACTTTTGACACCGCATTTTTAGAGCGAAGCCCCCAGAGTGCAGCCATCTCGGAGAAACTAGGCATTCTGGCCTTCTCATGATAAAAACCGGACAGAGCCTCGACTCGACATTTTGATATCTTTTCTATCATTACAAAATCATAGGTGAACGAACGTTCACTGTCAAGAAGAAAAATAAGGAGATAGTGCGAATAGGCCTTTATTAGCTGGTGCGCTAAAAGGAGAACATGAAAAAAATCAGCCTTGTCCGGTCAAGTTTTTGCTATTGCAAAGCTTTACTCAATTTGTCATGCCCGAGTGCTCTTATCGGGCATCCAGAAAGCCCTGCGTCATGGATTCCCGCTTAAAAAATGCGGGAATGACGAACCTTAAGCTTCTCATTGTCCAGATAGATTAGCTACAGGCAATTTTCTAAGTGGACAATGCTGGGGGAAAGGGGGAATTAACCGCAAAGGCGCAGAACACGCAGTGATAAGCAAGTCAAGGGCTTCCAGGCAAAAAAAGCAAGCCTTTGACTAGCTCAGGGTGACCTTTATGTAGGGGAAAGTCGGATTCCCTTGAAGGATCTAGAATATCTCTAACAACTTAACTTTTAAGACGAGAGACTTGCCTGCCAGGGGATGGTTTCCATCAAGGGTGATATTATCACCTTCAATCTTTGTGATCGTCACATTACTTGTTTTGCCTGCCTCAACATTTGTCTGCAGCCTCAGTCCCACCTTAGGTTCGATTTCCGGCGGTAGCATGGCGCGGTTTACCACGCCTATTACATCTTCGACATAAGGTCCATAGAACTCTTCCGGTGGAACATTCACATTTTTTGTTTCACCCTCTTCCATACCGACAACTGCATTTTCCAGTCCTGGCAAGGTCATCCTCTGGCCGATAGTGAATTCAAAGGGCGGTCTTCCATCTGTAGAATCATACATTTTTCCATCTTCAAAGGCGGCACGGTAGTGCACCATAACCTTATCACCTACTTTTGCTTTTGTCACAATGTTCTCCTTAATAAATAGAATTATCTAATAAAGATAGGGTGATCGATAAAATTTGTCAAGTAACATAGTTCTCAGGAAGTTACCTTCTTTTTTCGACCCCTACCCTCTCACAATACTCATATAAACTGCACTTGCTGCAGTGAGGTGAAACAGGCGTGCAGAGGTTCTGGCCAAAGGTAACGAGGAGATCATTGATTTCTATCCAGTGTTTTTCCGGCAGTTTCTTTCTCAGGGCGACTTCAGACTGGTCCGGTGTTTTTGTTTTGACATAGCCCCACCGGTTTGTAATGCGATGGACGTGAATATCGACACAGATGCCAAGCTTATTGTAGCCAAGCGTGACGACAAGGTTCGCCGTTTTTCTTCCAACACCCTTTAATTTAACGAGTTCATCAATATCATCGGGAACTATTGAATTATATTTATCTACAAGGATCCTTGAAATATCAAGAATATCTCTGGCCTTGTTCCGATAAAAACCGGCAGGATATATGGCCTTTTCAACCTGAGATTGACTTAATGAAAGCATATCCTCTGGATTATCTGCAAGGGCAAATAATCTTTTTGAGGCTGCGCCTGTCACTTCATCCTTTGTTCTCAGTGAGATGAGGCAGCTGACCAAGACCTGAAAAGGGTCTCTATTTTTCGCTACAAGGGTGACGGCAGGCGTTTTCCATTGGCGGACGTCCTTTTTAAGGATAGCCATAACCCCATCTATGTCATTTTTTTTCATTACACCTAAGCCCTTACTATTCTACATTGAATCCCTAGCGGGTGCATTCCCCGCGGCTTGCCGCGATATATTAAGAAGGTT
>JADFVM010000233.1 GCA_015222555.1 Pseudomonadota bacterium | reverse complement strand
TATGATATGGGACTTCTCAATAAATACACTTCTGTTGTTGTCGCCCCCCTTAAAAAAGGGAAAACAGCGATGGGTTTTTTATTGATTCTCAGTGCAAAACCAAAAGATGAGTATAGAGATATTGATTTGGAAAATGCCTGTTTCATAACGGAACAGGCCTCCTTGTCTTTTGAAAATGCAGAAAAATATACCAATGCAAAGGCGCTTGCCTATGTTGACAGCCTGACAGACCTCTATAATCCAAGGTTCCTTGATATCGCCATCGACAGGGAGATAAGACGGTCTAATCGTTCAGAGGTGCCTTTTACCGTTTTATTTATGGATCTTGACTATTTCAAAAATGTTAATGATGAACATGGTCACCTAGTAGGTAGCCGGGTATTGATAGAAGTGAGCAATCTCCTGTTACACTGTGTTCGGGACATCGATACTGTCATACGCTATGGTGGTGATGAATATACCATTGTTCTTGTTGATACGGATCAAGATATAGCTTTCAAGGTCGCAGAAAGAATCAGGAAGACCATTGAGGAACATAAGTTCCTTGAAGATGAAAATCTTAACCTGAATGTGACTGCGTCAATCGGCCTGGCAACCTATCCGACTCATGCCGATGGCAAAAGAGCGTTGCTGGATATGGCTGATCAAGCAATGTATCATGGTAAGAACAGGTCGAGAAATACTGTTTATATCGCAAATTCTGAAGAGAAACAGGATGAAGGTGTTTAACCTCCTCTTCTATTATCTTCTGAAATTTCATTTTGATTCTGGACTTGAAACACGTAGCACGTCAACATAGGCCCACCGACGAATTCTTTGAATCCATTAATTATTTCAGATTACTATGAGGTAAATGCTCATTGCTTTTTTAGGCAATGTTCGATTATTCAGGAGACAAATTTTGAGTAAATATAATTCCATTAGAGGTGTTTATGATATTTTGCCTATGGAAGCGGAAAAATGGCAGTTTATAGAAACGGCCGCCAGAAAAGTCTTTGATGATTATGGCTTTTCAGAGATCAAGATTCCCATCATAGAAAAGTCCGAACTTTTTACCCGCAGTATCGGTGAGGATACCGATATTGTCGAAAAGGAGATGTATACTTTTCCTGACAGGAAGGGAGAGCTCATCTCAATGCGTCCGGAAGGGACGGCGTCCGTTGTAAGGGCCTATGTTGAACATAAAATGTATGCCTCTCAGAGTGCGACCAAGCTTTATTATGTCGGCCCCATGTTTCGCTATGAAAGACCTCAGAAGGGAAGAAGACGACAGTTCTTTCAGATTGGGGCCGAAGTCTTAGGACTGTCTGATCCTGCCATTGATGCTGAAATTATATCCATGCTTTTTACTTTTTTTGATCAGCTTGGCCTCGAGGATCTAATACTTAATCTCAATTCTATCGGCTGTAAAGAGTGCAGGCCAGCATTCAGGACAACACTTCTTTCCTTTCTTGAAGATAAAATCGGGCAGCTCTGTGATAATTGTCAAAACCGCTATGAGAAAAATCCCTTAAGGGTTCTCGATTGTAAAAGTAAGACCTGCTTTGAGGAAACAAAGGACGCCCCATCAATTCTTGACAGCCTCTGCACATGTTGCAGTGAAGATTTTGAAAAGGTGAAGACCTGTCTCGATATGGTGGACTTAAAGTACAACATTAATCCTCGAATGGTAAGGGGTCTGGATTATTACACAAAAACAGCCTTTGAAGTCACGTCAAACAGGCTGGGAAGTCAGGACGCCGTTGCAGCAGGCGGGCGTTACGACCTGCTCGTTGAAGAGGTGGGCGGGCCTCCAACACCGGCAATCGGTTTCGCTCTTGGCATGGAAAGATTGTCGCTTTTACTGGAAGAGGAGGATCTTTCACTTAAACGATGTCCAGACCTGTATATCGCCGCGTTGGGAGTGCTGGCCCATGAGGCTGCATTCAGGCTGGCCCATGAGTTAAGAACGCACGGCATCAAGGTGGAGTTTGATCATGAAGGGAGAAGCCTGAAAGCGCAGATGAGGCGGGCAAACAGTCTTGGTTGCGGTTATGTATTGATTCTTGGTGAAGATGAAATTAAAACGGGCAGGGCGATATTGAAGGACATGACTAATCACGGCCAGGAAGAGATCGCCTGGGAAGGGATATTGTCAGAAATGAGAACAAGGATGAGGGGGTAGGTGGGGATGATTATTGAATGTACGAATTGTCAAAGCCGCTTTAAAGTTGATGAAAGTAAGATTGGCAGCAAAGGTTCAAAATTTAAGTGTTCTAAATGTGACAGTATCATTGTTGTGCCTGCGTTGAAAAAGGCTGAAGATGAAGTACACCATTCCATGTTTAAAGATAAGTCTGATGATCAACCTGCTTCAGAAGCCGGCAGAAAGAAAAAAATAATAGTTGCCGATGACACGAGTTTTTTCAGGGAGATGTTGAAAGATATAATGACTAAAGAAGGCTATGAAGTAATTGTTGCAGAGAATGGTGAAGAGGCGCTTCAAAAAGTTAAGCATGAATTACCCGATCTTGACCTTCTTCTCCTTGATATGCTTATGCCAAAAATGGATGGTTTTGCTGTCGTCAGGGAGCTTAAAAAGGGAGCCATGGGCAAAGACCTTCCCATTCTGGCGCTCAGCGGGGTATTCAAGAGTGAGGAAGACAGAGAAAGGATGAAAGAGTTAGGCGTCGCAGGTTATATCGATAAGGATACGCCGCCTGAGGATATATTAAGAAGAGTTAATATGATTTTAAGGCCCGGGGAGATTACCTGAATGATTTGTTCGTTATGCCTGCTGAAGAACTATCTCGAATTTCTCACAAGCTTTCTGCTGCAACAGCCCAATGACAGGCGGATAGCGGCTTTACCTCTGTCGGGCTGATCGACAGAGCGTCGGCTATGCCTGCGCGGCCCTCTGTCGCCAAAGCCACGCTGCACCTACCCTTTCAAGCATTATAGAAAAGGTTCTCGATTCTCTAACTGCACACTTTCAAGACTGACCCCATTTCACTTTCATTTCACTTTCCCACTCTGAGGCCTATATGCTTTGACTGGATTCCCGTCTTCACGGGAATGACAAAGTTGCATTTTTAGAGGTTGCTAAAAAGCAAAAAACAGGTCTTAGGTTTAAATCCTACAGATCCTGTTGATCCTGTCAACATACTTACCTGATAGAAACCCTCAAAAAAAGTTGCACACCATCATCAATAGTGCTAATATTCGCTTATACATTATTTCACATGAATTCAAACAGCATTTTGTTGGTGGAAGTGTATGAAATCTAAAGTAAATATGCGTTATTATCATTTCTGTAAACTGAAACAAGGGTGCAAGTTCTGGAGATAGACTTTAAGGACAATAGTCTTGCTCAGGCCCTCTTTGGTGAACACAATTCAAATCTCAGGCTTATTGAAAAAATATTCCCCGTTGAGATTAGTGCCGTAGGGTCACGTCTTCAGGTTGAGGGAATAAAAGAAGACCTGAATCAGATTCATAATCTATTGCAGACACTGCAAGAACTCCATAAAAAGGGATATAAATTAACGTCCTTCGATATTGAAAGAGCCGCCTCAATATTGAAGGAAAACCCCTCCACTCGCCTGGAAGATATATTTGATGATAAAATATATGTTTCGCCAAGAAAGAAGATTATTACACCGAAAAGTTTAAATCAAAAACGATATATTGACGCCATAAGAAAACATGATATTGTTTTCGGTATCGGTCCTGCCGGTACGGGTAAGACCTATCTGGCCATGGCCATGGCCGTAGCGGCCCTGCAGAAGGACGAGGTGAGGCGCATAATTTTAACCCGTCCCGCCGTCGAAGCCGGGGAAAAGCTCGGTTTTCTTCCCGGCGATCTTATGGAAAAGGTTAATCCCTATCTGCGGCCCCTTTATGACGCCCTTAATGACATGCTTGAACTTGAGAAGGTAAAGGATTATTTGGCCGAAGATGTCATTGAAGTGGCGCCTCTTGCATTTATGAGGGGAAGAACGCTCAATGATTCCTTTGTGATTCTGGATGAAGCACAAAATACGACGTCTGAACAGATGAAGATGCTTCTCACACGCCTTGGACAGAAATCGAAGGCTGTCATTACCGGTGATGTGACGCAGGTAGATCTTCCTTCTGACAAAGTCTCAGGGCTTATTGAGGGGGAAAAGATCCTTAAGGGAATTGATGGCCTGGCTTTCGTTAACTTTACAGATAAAGATGTTGTAAGACACCGCCTTGTTCAGGATATTATTAATGCCTACGATAGCAAGGGCAAAAAGAAAAAGAGACCCTCATGACAGGTAAAGACGAAAAGAATAATAAAAAGCCGCCTCAGCCTTTAAAAAAGGAACTACCGTCAGGAAAAGATTCAGTGCCTTTCGGAAATGCCGCTAAGGCCTTAAAAGAAAATTCCCTCTGGCAAAAACGGGCCATTCTTATAGTCATCAGCATTTTGTCCGCCCTCATCCTCTCTCTTCAGATTACGGCACCCACTTTCCGCTTTAATGTGGGCGATATAGCGAGGCAAAACTTCAAGGCAAGCAGTGACCTGCTCGTTGAGGATGAGCAGTCTACCATGAAGAAGAAAGAGGTCGCTCTTTCCGCTTCTCTTGATGTCTATGATTTTGACGATACGGTGCAGCAAGAGGTGAGAGTGAGGATTCAGGAAGGTTTTTCCTTAATGCGGGAAAACCTCAAGGAGTTAGAAGACAAGCCCCTCGATGGCGAATTAAATGCGGCCAAAGGCAAGAAAGGCAAATACCTCAAAAAGGAGCTTGTTGCGGCCTATCTGGAAGAATCCAGGAGCGAAAGGTTGTCTGTCTTTAAAGAAAAACTGGGTGTTGATGTGGGGGAAAAGGACTTCAAGCTTCTTGAAAGCAAAGGCTTTGAAAGGCTGCTTGAAGAGGCTTTAATTGCGGCTGTTCTCCCTGTATTGGGAAAAAAACTGATCGATAATAAAGAACTGCTGCCCAAAGATAATGGAAACGGTATTGTTGTAAGAAACATAAAGAGCAAAAAAGAAACAATCTTCAAAGACTTTGCTCCCTTCATAGATGTTAGTGAAGCCAAATCTCTGGCGACGAAAACGGTGCTGGCATATAAAAACAAGATGGACAAAAGTATGAGGGCTTCTGTTCTAAACGTGTCGACCCTCTTTTTTAAACCCACTCTGACCTTTAACAAAAATGAATCTGAAGAGCGAAAAAAAGCGGCTGTTGATGAGATCAGCCCGGTGTTTATTCAGATAAAAGAAGGTGAAATGATTCTACGTGAGGGGGAAAGGGTTTCAGAGGAGCAGATAATAAAGTTGAAGGGCTTGATCAGTGCGTCGGAAAAAGAGTCAAATCATTTAAAACTGGCCGGCCTGAGCCTGCTTGTGGCGTTAATTCTCTATACCATGTTCCTCTTTGCAACGCAGAATATTCGTAAGATCAGACTGGAAATTAACGACCTTCTCTTTCTCGGCATATTGTTTGTTGTGGTGTTGGCAATATGCAGGCTCTGGCTTCCCATATCGAATGCCCTGGCTGGGTCTTTCCCCTTTATCCCTACAACATCTTATCAATATTTCTTCACAGCAGCGGTCAGTGCCATGCTCGTTAGAATTGTGCTCAACTCTGAGGTGGCCATTGTCTTTTCCATGGCTATCAGCCTCATGGTGGCCATCATCATGAAAGACAGCCTCGTCTTTGGGATTTATGCCTTTGTAGGATGTATAGTGGGCGCTCAAAGTGTCAGATTTTGCAAGACAAGGGTTTCACTCATTAAGTCCGGTTTTTATGTGGGAATCGCCAATGCTGTTCTGGTGCTCATCTTTGGTATGGCTTATGGTGAGCTTTTCAGTGAAGCCACTCTATTCAGCATGCTTCTCGGTTTTGCCGGAGGTGTTGTGACCGGTGTTGTCGTTACCGGTATTGTTCCCATTGTTGAGGGCCTTTTCGGCTATACAACCAACTTCAATCTCCTTGAACTTGCCAGCCTGGATCATCCGCTGCTTAAGGAACTTATTACGCAGGCGCCCGGCACCTATCACCATAGCTGGATCATCGGTAACCTCGTCGAGTCGGCTGCCAAGGCCATCAATGCCAACCCGCTTTTTGCCAGGGTGAGCTCACTCTATCATGACATTGGAAAAATGAAAAAGCCGCAGTATTTCTTTGAAAACCAGAAGGGAGAAAAAAATCCCCACGATAAACTGTCGCCAAACCTGAGCAGTCTTATTGTTATCGGTCATGTAAAAGATGGGCTGGAGCTTGCCAAAGAGTACAAGCTGGGAAAAAGAATCAGCGATATTATCCCGCAGCATCACGGAACCCGGCTAATAAAATATTTTTATAACAAGGCAAAAGAACAGGAAGATCCGGACGTTCATACCGTTGACGAAAAGGATTTTCGCTATCCGGGCCCGAAACCACAGACCAAGGAAGCGGGCCTGGTCATGCTGGCTGATGCCGTTGAAGCGGCCTGCAGAACCATTACCGATCCAACAAAGGCGCGCATTAAAAGCGCCGTCCAAAAGATCATCGGTGACGTTTTTGCCGATGGTCAACTTGACGAATGTGAATTAACCTTGAAGGATTTGAATCTCATTGCACAAAGTTTTAATAATATATTGAACGGTATTTACCATGCGAGAATTGATTATCCTGAGCCAGTTGTGAAGGAGGATGCCCGCAGGAGGAACAATGACAGTACTGATAGAAACTCGAAGGAAAATAAGAGGGGTAAGAAAAGAGGAAGTAAAGAAAACGGCGAAGAGGATTCTCGAATTATTAAATTGCAGCGAAGCAGAACTTAGTATTCTCCTTGTCGATGATAAAGAGATACAAGTTATTAACAGGGACTACAGGAAAATAGACAGCGCCACCGATGTGATAGCCTTTGCCATGCGGGAGGGTGAATTCGGTTATATTAATGATGATATGCTGGGCGACGTTGTTATTTCTGTAGAAACAGCCGGAAGACAGGCTGAGGAGGCGGGCAGGGAGGTCTGGAATGAAGTCAGGTTTCTTCTCATTCACGGCATACTTCACCTTCTTGGTTATGACCATGTTAATGATGATGTAGAAAGAAAAAGAATGGAGAAGAAGGAACAGGAAATTTTAAAACAGCTGGTGGCTAACTAGATAATGAAACCAAAAAACTGGTTTGAAAGCCTTAATTGTGCCATTGAAGGTATCCTTCATACAGCAAAAACACAAAGGCATATGAAGGCGCATTTTTTTGTTGCCGCTCTTGCCTTCTTTTTAGGCCTTTTTCTTGATATCAGCAGGATGGAGTTTATCATCCTTTCCTTATCCATAACACTTGTTCTTTTTGCTGAAATGATTAATACAGCCATAGAAGAAACAATAAACCTTATACATGAAGAATATCATCCCCTTGCAAAGATCGTCAAGGATGCCGCTGCCGGCGGTGTACTCATCGCTTCCTTTGGAGCCATCGTAATGGGCTACTGGATACTTTCCAAACCTCTCTTCAGTTATGTTGAAACGGGCATTACTGCAGTAAAGAGAGCGCCGGAATTTGTAACCATCATCAGCCTCGTTGTTGTCATCCTGGTTGTCGTCATTATGAAATCTCATTTCGGTAAGGGAACGCCACTTCATGGAGGCATGCCGAGTGGACATGCCGCGGTGTCATTTGCCGTATGGACCTCCGTTGCATTAATTACCGTTGATCCCTTTATTAGCATTCTAACATTGCTCCTTGCAGTGATGGTGAGTCACAGCCGATTATTGCTTGGCATACATAGAACAAGAGAAGTATTTCTGGGAGGATTGTTAGGTTTCCTGACAACTCTCCTCTTTTTTCAGTTATTTACATAGAAGGAGATTCATTTGGAAGGCGAAACCAAGAAAAATCCGTTTTCATTCTGGAACCGCATCTACTCCACTCTGTGGAAAAGAGACATCACACAGGAAGACATAGAAACACTCATTGATACGGTTCAGTCCTCCGGTATTCTTGATGAAGAAGAAAACGAGATGATCCACCGTATCTTTGATCTGAAAGATATGGTTGTGAGGGAAGTGATGGTGCCGAGGACAGAGATCAAGGCGCTTGAAGTGGGTGTCCCTGTAGATAAAGTGGCTGAACTTGTCGTTGAGGCCGGGCATTCAAGGCTGCCTGTTTATGAGGGGACCATAGATAAGATCGTTGGAGTGATATACGCTAAAGACCTGCTTAAACATTGGGTTAATAAAGGCAAGGATATAAAAACGGTAGATCTCATGAGGAAGCCACTCTTTGTTCCTGAAGCAAAGAGTTTTGGAGAACTGCTTCAGGAGCTTAAAGAAATGCGCATCCACCTTGCTATCGTAGTGGATGAATACGGGGGGACGTCGGGCCTGGTCACCATTGAAGACCTTATCGAAGAAATTGTGGGCGATATTCAGGATGAGTATGACAAGGAAGAGGAAGAATTTGTCGAAATTAAAGACGGGATCTATCTTGTCGATGCAAAAATGGATATTGAAGAACTTGCCGAGAAACTCGATGTAGAGATCTCGAAGGACGATTACGATACCCTGGGTGGATTTCTTGTCCACCTGAGCAATAAAATACCTGCTGTAAATGAAGAGATACGATATGAGACACTTCTTTTTACTATCACTGAGGCCGATGAGAGAAAGATCTCGAGGGTTAAAATAAGCCTTTCATCGCATTCAGAACCTGAAGAGAGTGCCCTGTCAGTCCGGGAAAGCTAAATGAACAAGAGGGTTTACGGCTTTTCCATTCTTTCTGCCGCTCTTTATGTTCTAGCTTCACCCCCAATAGACCTTGAATTTATAGGTTTCTTTTGCCTCACCCCCCTTTTATTCGCCATTAAGGAAAGCAAATCAACCAGACATGCATTGGGGGCAGGTCTTGGTAGCGGTTTGGTGGCGACCGTAGGTTTATACTACTGGCTTATTCATACCATGACTACCTACGGCGGTTTGTCCTATCCATTAAGCATTCTCCTCTTTCTCATCCTTGTCGCCTATCTGTCTCT
>JADFVM010000232.1 GCA_015222555.1 Pseudomonadota bacterium | reverse complement strand
TCTTTTCTCAGGCGCTTTTTCCACATCCTCAGACTCAAGGAATTTTTCCCACCAGGCAACAATGTCATCTCCATTACCTTCAATATTTTTCTTCATCTTGTAATACCTGAAGGCATCCCTGAAATGGGGATTTCTTGCCCACACATAAGGTCGCTTGCCCCTGGTCTGAGGGAAGCGCTGCTCACCATAAAGTATCGTTTTTAACACTTCCACATCACGCCTTGGCATGGAGATCCTTTCCTGAAAATCCGTCACAACGTCCTTAACGGCCTTGAAGATGACAGGTAAACGACTGCCCGACTTTTCCTGTAGCGCCACAGCTTTTTCATTAATAGGTCCTGAAAGGACTATGGCATAAAGGAGAGCAGGAGAAATGGCCCTTCCACTCCTCAACTCTTCCTCTATCCATTCAAAGGCCCGACCAAGAAATGTGTGGGGGAAATTGTCATCCTCGTTACTCAACCACTGATCCACCTCGGGAAAGAGAACCTGAAAAAGTCCTGTTTTTCGCATAAGCTGGTAGCCTTGTTCAGCCTCTTCAGAAATCCACAGCTTTTGAAGTTCCTCATAGAGACGGGAGGAATTGGCATTTAAGATATCATTCTTCAGCACGACCATGGGATCCAGGCTTTCCTTATCGATGTTGAAACCCAGTTTGGCCGCGAAGCGGATCGCCCTCAGCATCCTCACCGGATCTTCCCTGTATCGCACTTCCGGCTCTCCGATGAGACGCAGACGGCCCTCTTTAAGGTCTTCCAGCCCCCCCACATAATCTATAATGGAAAAATCGGCTATGTCGTAAAAAAGAGCGTTAACGGTAAAGTCGCGCCTGAAGGCGTCTTCTTCAGGTTTCCCCCATACATTGTCCCTCAAGATCATCCCTTCATCGGAATGCTCCCTTCCTTCAAGAGGCTTTTTCTCTTTTCTCTCTTCCGCCTCTGAAGCAGATTCAATCTCATCATCGGTCACGCCTTCAGTTTCAGCAGCTTGAGATACATCACTTCCATCGTTCTCACGAAGGGCTCTAAATGTGGAGACCTCTATAATCTCACCTTTAAAACGTATATGGGCGATCCGGAAGCGTCGGCCAATGAGGAAGGCGTTTCTGAAGAGCGCTTTTATCTCTTCAGGCGTGGCGCTGGTAACGACATCGAAGTCTTTCGGCTCTCTTCCAAGGAGAATATCCCTCACGCCGCCGCCGGCAAGATAGGCGGTATAGCCGTGGCGGTACAGGCGCCTTAACACTTTCAAGGCATTTTCGCTGATCAGTTTTCTGGATAGGGGATGGTCTGAACGGGGAATAATAGTCGCTGTGACTTTACTTTCTGATGAAGTATTGTGCATAGATGATTATAAGGTCCTGCCGGTAGCGGATGACAGGGAATTAACTTTATAGAAGGAGATTTTAATACCCCGGCTCCGCCTGTCCCATCTCCTGTCTTCCAAGAAGCTGAACTTTCACATTTGTTCCGGCGGGAAACTCACCCCCCTCATCGGGCAGGATAATGAGACAGTTTGCCTTTGACATGGAAAGGAGAACACCGCTCCCCTGCGTACCGGTGGACGAGGCCAGGTATTTTCCCTCTTCAAACCGGATCTGCCCCCTGACAAAATGCTTTCGCCCCTTTTTGTTGGTCATCCCTTCCGTAAGGACTGCTGAAACAACGGGCCGATAAGCCAATTTGTGCCCACCCATCACCCGGATACGAGGCCGTGCAAACTGCTCGAAGGATACCATTGTAGACACAGGGTTTCCCGGAAGGCCGAATACCGGCTTCTCCCCCAGCATGCCAAATGCCAGTGGATGGCCGGGCCGCATATCAACGCGCCAGAATTTAATTTCTACACCCAGTTCCTGGAGGACCTCTTTGACATAATCATGATATCCCATTGAAACACCGCCTGAGGTAAGAACAACATCAGCCTCGAAGGCTTGAGTAAGCTTTACCTTAAGAGCTTCTTTTGTGTCTCTTGCAATGCCCAGCAAATGAGGGATGCCACCTGCCTCTTTGACCTGAGCAGCCAGCGTGTACCCATTGGAATTGGTAATCTTGTTCTCATCGACCTCTTCATCGAGGTCTCTTATCTCATCACCGGTAACGAGGATGGCTACATTGGGTTTCCTGTAAACAGACACCATCGGTTTACCCATGAGGGCAAACATTCCAACCTCGGCAGGACCGATCACAGTGCCGGCATCATAAATTTTATCACCTTTTTTAATGTTTTCACCTCTGAGGCGAATATCCTGTCCCTTTTTGCCCCCAGAATAAATTTGGATAGTTTCACCTCTTGACCGGTTTGTATCCTCCACCCGTATCACAGTATCTGCACCGGAAGGAATTGATGCACCCGTCATTATGCTCGTCGCTTCACCTGACTTAAGAGACACATCTGATAATTTACCGGCAGGGATATTTTCAACAACATTTAAGGTGACCGGCTTGTCTTTACTGGCATCCTCGACATCTTCCCACCTGACGGAAAATCCATCCATGGCCGAGTTATCACTGGGGGGATGAAAGATGGGACTTGTAATTTCCTCTGCCAGAACTCTGCCATCAGCCTCGGTAATAGCGATCCTTTCGAAAGACAAGGCTTTCGCCTCACTCATGACGATTTTCAATGCATCTTCAACTTTTCTCAATTCAAACCACCTTTAATTTAAGCTATTTATTTTGAGTTGGAATTCTAACCTATTTTTAGAGATGGGGCAACAGATAACATATTTAGTAACTTAGAAATTATTTTCTGCGTTTTTCTGGCAGAAAATAATTTCGTGAAGGCACTTATCCAGTTTATCTGGGCTAGGGTCCCTCTAATAATCTGACATGCCGGACTTGATAATCCTGCACCGTACTTGATACGGGGGCGTCTAGATCTTGGATTTAATCCTTTGGGCATAATTCACCACATCTTGCTGCTTCCTGTCATTCCCGCGAAGGCGGCAATCCAGTCCTTTATAAATCTGGATTCCAGGTCAAGCCCGGAATGACAACTAAACACCCCGCTGCTTGCGGCGAGTATTATTTATATGGATTCCCGCCTTCGCGGGAATGACAAAATTAGAATTATTAGACATTGCCCTTAAGAAACTACATTGCTGTTGCCTTTTATAACAGAAAGGATTACTTTTTAAACTATTCAAGCCGGAATCCAAAACCTCTAATCTATTAATCCAGAAAAAAGAAATCGCCAGAATACCCTCTATGAAAAGTAGTTTAAAAGCGGAAGGAGTCCAATTTGCTCCACAACTCCTCAAATGGTTTGAAATTCATGGCCGAAAAGATCTTCCCTGGCAGATCAACCGCACACCCTACCGGGTCTGGATCTCTGAGATTATGTTGCAGCAAACCCAGGTGTCGACTGTCATCCCCTACTTTGAGCGCTTTACAAAAAAATTCCCCCATGTCGCAGCACTGGCTGAAGCGGACCTGGATGAAGTGCTCCACCTGTGGACGGGCCTTGGATATTATGCCAGAGCCAGAAACCTGCATGAGGCGGCCAGACAGATCCGTGACCGATATGAAGGAGCCTTCCCCCAGGACTTTGAAAAAGTCATTACTCTGCCCGGGATTGGCCCATCGACAGCCGGAGCAATTTTGGCGCTCTCCGCCAACCAGCGTCATGCCATACTGGATGGCAATGTAAAACGCGTTCTTAGCCGTTATTACGCAGTCGAAGGCTGGCCGGGGAAATCTGTCATAGAAAAACAGCTATGGATCTTATCTGAATCGCAGACACCTCATGAACGTGTCGCCGACTACACTCAGGCAATAATGGACCTAGGAGCAACTG
>JADFVM010000231.1 GCA_015222555.1 Pseudomonadota bacterium | reverse complement strand
TCAGGTAAGATTCAACTAAGTGGATAAACTGTGAAGAAATTGTAATCTAAGCCTTTCAGGCTTTACCCCTTAGGGCGGTCTTCGCCGTCCAATTCCACTGTGTAGTAATTGTGAAGTGAAATATCTGAAAGGGTCGAAACCATCGCAATAGGCGTAATCACTGTAAAGGTTTTAACTGTTTGATTTTTAAAGAAAAACGGGAAGACAGGCGTAAAACCTTAACCACTCTAAAATTGCCCTTTTTGTCCTCATAACCCGAAGGTCGTTGGTTCAAATCCAGCCCCCGCTACCAATAAATTCAAGGGTTTACGCATTGCGTGAGTCCTTTTTTATTTTCCCCTTTCTACCGTTTTTCTACCGAAGTTTTCACTATTTTTCTTGCTTGCCATCAATTATCATTAATTTGGTACATGGGCTCTGGTACTTCCTGTAATCAACAAAACAAGCTTCTCTGAAAACTACTAGACTTCAATCAGTAATAAATGATGTTTTTTGAGCTTGTATTTTCCCCATTAAAAGAATTTGCTTGAAATCGCATTGCCTTGCCTGTTACTCATTCTGGTCTCCCTGATCTCATTTTAAATAGTGTTGCCCCTATTTTCTCCAACCTGTTTTAGGCATATTGGTTGAGAGCCTGGAGCAGTAATAAAGGGAAACAGTTCCCTAAAATGAGAGGAAGCTCCTCTATTATTTTACAGATACCCCACCCTTTTGGACTTGCTAACCTGCGAGAGTATTAAAAACAATTTATAATTTCAATACTTACAGTCATCTAGAGCATTCCGGATGGCTTTCTTTATTATTGGCACTCTCTTTGCGATGTTTTTTTATAGATAAAGGAGTACAAAAAATGAAAATGTAATGAGAAATGAATCTGCTTTTAATTTGAAAACAAGAAACATGCTAAATTTAGAGGA
This sequence comes from Pseudomonadota bacterium, assembly GCA_015222555.1. Lineage (GTDB taxonomy): Bacteria > Desulfobacterota > JADFVX01 > JADFVX01 > JADFVX01 > JADFVM01. The sequence goes on along the minus strand of JADFVM010000231.1, from coordinate 4,070 downwards.
GGGGCACTCATGAAAAACAATAAAAAAAGATAGGTTTTTATAATTTCTATAGAAGGTTTTTTTTGGTTATTTTGTCTTGTTCATTTAAATGATTTTCTGAACTGTCCAACCTAGGGGTGTACTACCTATGGGTTTAATAAATTTAGGATAATTCCTAATAAATGAAAAGGGGGAACTATGAAAAAGGCACTTTTGATAATGGCAGTACTTACGTTTGGATTTGCCTCTATAGCAGCGGCCGAGGCGACGGTAGCTAAGGATTTTGGATGTTTTCTCGCAAGTGCAGATTCGGGGCTATCGGCAAGCTTGTTCACAGATGATACTACCCACTATACGGAAGCTGAAAGCGGAAATGTTATACTTCAATGCCACTTTGACATTCCTGAAGGCTTTGAACCAGATCATACATTGAGGACTAATGGCTTTGTTTGTGGTACTTACGCGGGTGCAACCACTGATACCAAGTCAATAGCAACTAAAGGTGGGAAGGCACATCTTAGGTGCATAATCCACTAGGACTAATTATCCAAGAAATATAGCTTAGACATATATTGTGTAGTTGCCCCAAGGTTTGGACAGTTTTGGTGGTAGTTTGAAGATTGGAAGACCTAAGATGAATAATTATAATAATTCGCTCTAAAAAGCCAGAGCCTTTTAAGAAGGTGGAATAAAGCATTGATTGTTTATTTTAAAAAAATACCTGTCAGTTAATATCTCAACCAGTAATCATCAATATCCATAAGCCTCAAAATTAATGAGTAGTAGCTGTAGTTGATACCAGCTACTTCTAGCAGGTTTCTACCAAAGCACTACAAAATATAGATTATTATCAGAGAATATGTCTGATGATAATAGCTGGAGAAGGTGTTATATAAGCGGTTATTGCAGGTTCTTACTTGTTATCATAAAGCCAAGGAACAGTTCATAACCCGAAGGTCTTTGGTTCGAATCCAGCCCCCGCTACCAATATTATTTAAGAAGGCCTGGCATCTTTACCAGGCCTTTTTTTATTGGATTGTGAAACTAACTACAAACTGCATTACGGCCGCCATTTTTGGCCCTGTACAGCGCCTTATCTGCATATTTTATCAGTTCAACTGTCTTTGACCCGTTATCGGGGGAAGTAGAGACACCTGTGCTGATTGTGATCTTGACCTTGCTGTGCGCTTCAGCACCCTCCATCGGATGATCTTCGACAGAGCGCCTCAATTTCTCTGCAACTTTCAAGGCCTCGTCATTTTCAGTCTCTGAAAGAAGGACAACAAATTCCTCGCCGCCATAACGGGCAACGATATCGATGTTGCGTACATGGCCCTGGATAATTGAGGCTATATCTATGAGGGCCTGGTCGCCCCTCTGGTGGCCATGTGTATCGTTAAAATCTTTGAAATGATCCACGTCGATAAAGAGGAGAGAAAGTGGATGCCTGTAGCGGTTGGCACGTTCCAACTCCGTCATGAAGGCCTCATGAAAGTAGCGGTGATTGTATACACCTGTAAGCCCGTCACGTACTGCCAGATCACTGAGGGCGCTATTTGCCTCTTCAAGCTCCATGTTTTTGATCTTAAGGTCAGCTATGAGCCGCATATTATCTTCTATGAGGCGGAACTTTTCAAGGGCCCTCTCTGCCACAACGGATATGATGTCAATATCTTCAAAGGGCTTCATCATATAGTCGTAGGCGCCTTCTCTCAGGGCAGTAATTGCGGTATCTATGGATGCATGACTGGTAATGACGACTACCTGTGCCTCTTTGCTTATATTCCTGATCTGCTGCAACAACTCAATGCCGTTCATCCCTGACATGCGGATGTCCGTAAAGACCAGAGGGAAAGGGTCACTCTTAAAGTGCTCCAGGGCCTCTTCTGCACTGGTTGCGGTCGTTACATCATAGCCGTCATCTGTCAATACCTCGGAAAGCATACCCAGTATGGACTCTTCATCATCTGCAATGAGTATCTTTACTTTCTCTTCCATTTATTGTCTCCTGCCGATGCAAGGCTTTTGACACAGACGTCCACTGAATCTTCATGATCTGTGAAAATCTTATTTAATCTGTACGAATCCGTGTCCAATTGATTCCATCTTATATTATGCGGTCTTTCTTTCATCTTTATCAAGGGTTTCTTCTTTCTCCCCTGATTCAGCAAGGGGGAATCTGAGGATAAATGTAGTGCCCTCCCCCGGCGCGCTATCTACGACAATCTCCGCATCATGATCCTTCAGTATACCATAACTCACAGAAAGGCCAAGCCCCGTACCCTCCCCCACAACCTTGGTAGTAAAGAAGGGCTCAAATATCTTCTCCCTGACCTCCTTCGTCATACCGGGCCCCGTATCGCTTACGCTTACCTCGACACGGCTGCTGCTGTCAAGCAGCCGTGTAGATATGCGTACTCTCCCCTTATCGCCTGCCATAGCCTGTTGTGCATTGATCATCAGGTTCATCAGTACCTGTTGTATCTGGCTGGCATTGGCCATGATATCAGGCAGGTCGGAAGCAAGCTCCTTTTCAATTGCAACATTATTTATCGTCAGCTGGTGATCCACAATGGCAAGAGCGTCATTAACAACAAGATTAATATCACTTAGTCTCTTTTCTGACTTATCCTGCCTTGCAAATTTCATAAGGTTATCTATGATCGTCTTGCAGCGTTTTGTCTCCTTTTCGATGGTCTCCAGGTTCTTTCTAAGAGGGTCGCCCTTCTCAAGCTTTCTCATCGAGAGTTGTGTATATCCCAGTATCCCTGCAAGAGGGTTCTTGACTTCATGGGCAATACCGGCACCAATCTGCCCGAAGGCCGACATCTTCTCCGAATGAACCAGTGCCTCCTGTGCCTCCAGCAGGGCATTCTCCCGGACATTTAACTCTGAAATCATCGTATTAAAGGAGTTGGCCAAATCACCGATTTCATCATGGGAAGTGCTCTCCACGTTGACCTCAAACTCTCCCTGCCCGACCTGCCGGGTTGCCATGGAGAGGAGTTCAATGGGCCTTGTAATCCGCTTAGACCAGAACAGACTCGCAATAACAGCAATGAGCAGCAGCAGCAGTGACACCATCATGAGATTTTTCAGCAGCTCTCTGGCTGTAAGATAGGCCATTGCTTTCCGTATCTGGACCCCGGCAACAAGGTCACTGAACTCTACCCTTGCAAAGCCACCCACCATTTCAGCACCATTCTGGACATACTCCATCGTCCGGCTCAGGCTCGCCTCCTTCTGGAGATCCTCCAGCTGAGGGATCCAGTCGATATGGCTGCGCTTGACCACCAGCTGCCTGTCGCTGTGTACCAGCAGGTTGCCACGACTGTCAACGATAAAGGTTTCAAAAACCTTGGAACGTTGAGCAAGGCGGAGTAGATTGTCCAGCCGAATGACGGCCGAAACAGCGGCATTCTTCTTTTCAGGAGTTTTGTGGGCAATGACGATGGTCAGAGAAGGCAAGGCATCGGAAATGGTCGAGTTTTCAACAAAGGCCTTCCCCGACCGGATCTCATCCATGGGAAGGGGATTTTTACGACGATGCTCAAGGAGGTCCTTCTTTACCAGCCCCACCGACTTCAACAGATACGCATCATAGATAGTAATAGGGTCTTTGCCCGGTTCATGGAGCGTTACAGCAATAAACTCATGAAAATCCTTGAAGAGCTGCTGGAGCAGCTTTGTCTTCTGGTCCTGACGGAGCTCATCTTCATAGAGAAAATGGGTAAAGACCTGAAGACGCTCACGGTAGCCGGTAAGTATGGTCCGTGTCTCCTCTGCCGTATTTAGTGTAATGACAGAGGTCAGGTCATGGATATAGGCCGTCTTATCAATATGGAAAAGCTGTGCCATGGTGAAGGTAATAACGCCAACCACCGCTGTGATCACCACAAGGCCCGTTAAAAGGATCTTGAATCGAATTGGAAAATGCCACTTCATCTTCATTATCTACACCCTACATCTTTCGGTTGATCAGTTGGGAACGATAGGTCACATTCCCCGCAATATCAACAGACTCAACAACAATCACATTCAGGCCCAGTGAAAGCTCCAGGTCGGAATTAAAGTTGCCTTCCCCCGAGATA
>JADFVM010000230.1 GCA_015222555.1 Pseudomonadota bacterium | reverse complement strand
GCAGCGGGGTATGAGCGCGGAGATAACCTTCTTAATATATCGCGGCAAGCCGCGGGGAATGCACCCGCTAGGGATTCAAAATCCAACTGCATTTTTGCATGAGGCAGCCTGTAATAAAATCTACGTCAAATGGAACTTGCTTTTTGCCTGAATCCAGCTTGCCTTTTCCCGGATGGTATCCACCTCCCGTTAACCAGCTCAGCTTACCTCCGAGAAACCAGACCTTATTGCGCTTACTCTGAAAAATCTTTTCGCCAATTATTCCAGCATCCGAACTATGATTTGACGTTTGCACCAAGTGGTTCAAGAAGTCGGGCGCCACAACAGTATCATTGTTGAGAAGAAGAATATAGCCTGCTTTTTTTGCTATGGATGGAAAGGAAAATGCTCAATGGTAAGGAGTGTTGCAAAACAGATGCAATGCCAGTCTTAGTCGGAGGGTGCTGAAATAGAGTTAATAGCCGGCCACTTCAAGCCCAAGGTCTTCAATCATTTTAAGGACCTTTTGAGGGTCTACTCCTTTTGTTGTCAGGTAGTTGCCTATTAATGTGCCATTGGCACCGGCCATGAAAATAAGCGGTTGCAAGTCTCTGAATGTGACTTCTCTACCACCTGATACGATAATATCTTTATGGGGGAGAAGAAATCGAAAAACGGCAATCGTTTTTAGGGCTTCCAGGGGAGGAACTGTTTCTCTCCCTTCCAGGGCGGTCCCCTTAATGGGATTTAAAAAATTGATCGGCACAGAATCAACATCAAGTTCACGCAGGGTCAGTGCCAGCTCAACTCTTTGTTCAAGAGATTCGCCCAATCCCAGGATGCCACCGCAGCAGGTTTCAAAGCCAAGTTCCTTGGCCATCTTTACGGTATTGACATCATCTTCATAATCATGGGTAGTGCAGATGTTGGGAAAAAAGCTTCTCGCTGTTTCCAGATTATGATGGAAACTCTGCAGACCGGCTTCTTTAAGTTTTAATAAGGACTCCTTCGACATGATGCCTAAAGATGCGCATCGCTCAAGACCACCCGCATCCCTGATCTGCTCCAGGGCCTGGCATAATTTGTCCACTTCATCCTTATCTTCAACTGCGCTGCCACTGGTAACAATACTGAATTCTCGCGATTTCACGTCCTTTGCCTTCATTGCTGCCGCGACTATCTCTTCAGGTTCAATCATACTGTAAACGGGGGCTTTTGTGTCAAAATGCGCGGACTGGGCACAGAAGGAGCAATCTTCCGAACAAAGGCCTGATTTGGCATTAACAATGGAACAGAGGTTAACTTTATTCCCTTTAAAAAATGTTCTCACTCTGTTTGCCGAAGAGAGGAGTTCATAAATTGCATCACCTTCAAGATGTATCAGGGCAAGGGCCTCTTTCTCTGAGATGGCCCCCCCATTAATGACGGTTTTTTCCAGGACCGAAAGGTTGGTCACGGTGTTGAACTCCTTCCCGGAATTAATTTCATTGTCATTCGAATCTGCTAATCCAAACATTTTTTCTCCTGTATAATCAGGCTGAGATGAAGTTATTCATCCAGATCGTCCAATTCCTCACTGAAATCCCTCAAATCAAAACCTTCTTCAATAGCCTCAATGCAGTGAGCTATGCTTTCCTGCGCCAGTTTTCTTAGAAAGGGGATGGTCGTGATATTGATTTTTGACCTTTCACCCATGTTTAGGGCTGTGGCCAGGGTCAAAAGAGTTAACTCTTCACCGCGGTTTGTTTTCATTAAGAAGTCTGCCATAAGAAAGAGCCTACTTCTCAGAACTGCTTTCATGGGAGATATTATCTCCTGACAGAAATCATCAATCAATCTTTTTTCTTTCATCTCAAACAGTTTGTTGCTGCCTTGTTGCAAGGCGTTCATCTTCTCAGCGTAGTCAAAGGACCTGGGAATCGTTATAACCCAATGGCTAAAATCATCACTGTCAAGCAGTTCCGCGCTTCTTCCAAGAAGGATTTTATTTTTCTTTATTTTTTTTAATTGTGAAAGCTGGAATTGTGGCAAGAAAGCCTCAGGATTCAAGTGCCCCGTTAAAAGTGCCTTCCGGTAGTGGAATTCCGGGGGAAGATATATCGCTCTCGAGTTGTTTTGGTAAAGTGCATGGTTCAAAAGCGCTATTGCATAGTCGATTTCCCCTTCAATAAAAACGGTTTCTTCAGAAATCTCCTCTACCATTGTCTGGAAATCGATCTCTTTCATCTTTTTCGAGCCATATACATCCAGAATACCGACTTCGTCATTGATGACCAGGCAAAGAGTTTCCATCCGCTTTCCCTTGCTCTTCACAGCGATACAAAGATTAATATTGCCCATGCCGTCTATGGGGCTGATAAATGCCCTGCTTTGACTAAGATCTGGCAGGGGGGTTAATGGTGGCGATACATTATTAACGTCAATGCCCGAAAAAGAGAGTCGTCTGAGAGCTTTTTCGGCTCCGAGGATGACCTCTTTTTGCCAGGAACTGTTTAAAATGCTTTTTAATGACTTTATTGCTTTTTCATGTCGAATAGTGCCAAGCTCTCTCAGCGCTTCACTAGACACCTCTTGATTATCGCTATCAGCCAGAATGGCCAGAAAGGGAACCGCCTTTTCTTTAAACAACAATCTAATTTCTTTTATGAGACTGATTTTTTTATTGCCATGGCCGAGAAACTCTTCCAGCAGTGAGATGGTTCTATATTCTCTGCTGTCAAAGTCTTCCAGAACGCGCTTAATCCAAAGGAGGTAGGTTTTGTCAGATCCTCCAAAGAGGTGAGAGAAATACTCCTGAAAAGAGGATTCATCATAACTTTTGAGGGTAGCCAGAAGTTCCACCTTTACTTTTCTTGAGATGGATTGGTACTTGCTGCTAACAAGAAGTGTATGGAGCATTGCCGCGTAGGCATGGTCATTCAAAAGCTCGATGAGGTAGGCAACTTTTTTTATCGCCGCCGGATCCTTCTCTTTTTCAAGGTATTTTAAAACGAAGGGAACTGCGCCATCGCCTAAATCGGCAAGTTTTTTAGCACTTTTTTCAATGATTGCAAGTGAAAAAGGCCCCTTTTTTACCGATGAGAGAATGTCATTTGTTTCTCTTTTCAGAGAAAAAATGTCCATTTCCGCTTCCTGGAAAGGTGTCAAATCTTGGTGACCTTCTCTTCTTCTTTTCTCTCCAAAACGGAGACTTTGCTTTTTTCAGGTGTCTTCATGATACAGCCGCCTTCAAATAAAACACCTTCATCAATGACAAGTACAGGGGTTATTATATTGCCATACACCTTGCCCGGTGCATGAATTTCGACTCTTGTCTTTGCCTCGATATTTCCTGTGAGTTCACCGCTTAAAATGAGTGTATTAACACTTACATCGGCATTGATGACAGCGCTTTCGCCAATAATTAATATACCGGGACTGAATATCTCTCCGGAAAATTTTCCGTCCAGTCTCACCGTCCCTTCAAAGGCCAGCTTGCCGTTAAAATCTGTCCCCTTCCCTAAAAAAGCATTAATTTCATCATTCCTTCCGTTACTGGCTTCTTTCGCCTTTTTTAACATGGATATCTTCCTCCCCTATATATGCCAATTTCAATCATAAGCCGATTTCTTGAGCAAGCCGCTCCAATTCATCTGGTGAATAATAATCTATTTCGATCTTTCCTCTTTTCCCCTTTTGTATGATCCGTACCTTTGTTCCCAATAGAGACATGAGCTTTTCTTCAAATCTTAAGATATCAGGACCTTTCCTTATTTCCGTTTTTCTTGGAAGGTCACCCCTCTTAATCCTTTTTACAAGGGCTTCGGTCTCTCTTACAGAGAGCCCCTTCTTAATAATGTCTTTTTGAACATCCAACAGGTCTCCCTTTTTTTCAAGGGACAAAAGAGCTTTTGCATGTCCCAAGGTGATATTGCCTGCCACGATTTCCCTCTTTACCTCAAGAGGCAATTTTAAGACCCTCAGGTGATTACTAATAGTTGCCCTGTCCTTGCCGACCCGTGAAGCCAGTATTTCCTGAGTATAAGAGAACTCCTCTATTAACCGTTTGTAGCCCTCTGCCTCTTCAATTGGGTTAAGGTCAGCTCTTTGAATATTTTCAACAATGGCAATTTCCAGGCTTTCCTGATCAGAAGCGTCTTTTATTACAACAGGGACTTCTTTCAGCCCCGCCTTTTGCGAAGCCCGCCAGCGCCGTTCACCGGCGATTAGCTCATAACCGTCTTTTTGATTTTTCCGTACGATTAGCGGCTGGATGACTCCGCTTTCCTTTATGGATAATACAAGTTCTTCCAGTTTTGAATCATCGAATGTCTTTCTCGGTTGATACTGGTTGGGCTGAATCTCTTCAATGGGACACAGAAAGTAGGTTCTGCTTCCCGATACAGTGTTGCCATTGTCAAGGCTCGGCAGAAGTGCACCCAGCCCCCTTCCCAGCACCTTTCTCTTTTTTTCCATAATAACTAATTTCTCCCGCACATTATCTCTTTGGCTAAATTGAGATAACTTACAGAACCCGTGCATCCAATGTCGTATAGCAAGACAGGCTTACCGAAACTCGGACTCTCGCTAAGTTTAACATTTCTTGGTATGACAGAAGAAAAAACCTGTTTATCAAAATATTCTCTCACATCTTCGGCCACTTGATGAGAAATGTTATTTCTCATGTCAAACATGGTAAGAAGTATCCCTTCAATAGTGAGGTCGGGATTTAGGTGTTGCTTGATAAGATCGATTGTTCGCATCAGTTGGGCCAGTCCTTCCATGGCATAGAACTCACACTGTAGAGGGATAAGGACGGAATCGCTTGCAGTGAGGGAGTTTACCGTTAACAGGCCAAGCGATGGGGGAGAATCGATAATGATATAGTCATAATCCGCTGAAATATCTGCCAGAGCGGTCTTCAGGCGACTTTCCCTTGCAATGGTTCCCACAAGTTCGATCTCTGCACCCGTAAGATCTGAATTGGAGGGCGCAATATGCAGGTACTCAAGCTCCGTCCCCAGAATAATCTCCTTAATGTCGATCTCATCAATGATGACATTATAGAGCGTCCTGGTAAGGCCGTCCTTATCTACACCTATGCCACTGCCGGCGTTTCCCTGCGGATCCAGGTCTATAAGCAAGGTCTTCTTTTCAGCAACGGCCAATGATGCCGCAAGGTTAACGGCTGTTGTCGTTTTCCCCACCCCACCTTTCTGATTAGCAACAGCGATTCTTTTCCCCAACGAGTAACCTCCTCCAGTAAAAACAATACATAGAAATACCATATATGGGTTGTTTTTAAAAGAAAAAACATAGCCACATAACCGCCATGGGCGTTTTCTCCCCAGCCTGTAAATCAATAAATACACTTGCTAAAGACGGTATAATTTGTTAGTTTAAACAATTTGTCACCTACAATATAAAATCTGCCAGGGTTCCGATAATTGATGTCTGTCCGTAAATCCATACGCGTAAAGAAAAGAAAACACAAATCATCCGTACGGCTGAGAATGAAGAGAATTTTAATTCAGGCCTTCTTTCTCTTCATGCTATTTTCAGCAATATCAATGGCGGGTCTTTATTATTACCTCACCAAGGATCTCCCTTCCCTGGGAAGCATTGCCGACTACAGACCTGGAATCATTACAAAGGTTTATTCCGATGATGGTATTCAGATTGGTGAATTTGCCACTGAAAAAAGGGAGGTCATTCCTATTTCTAAGGCGCCGGCCAGGCTAATCCAGTCCTTTGTTGCTGCAGAAGATGCCCGTTTCTTTGAACACGAAGGACTTGATTTTTTTAGTATTTTCAGAGCCTTCCTTATAAACCTTAAAGCAGGTGGCGTCGTTCAGGGTGGAAGCACCATCACTCAACAGGTAGCAAAATCACTCCTTACATCCGATAGAACCTTTAAGAGGAAATTCAAAGAAGCCGTCCTCGCCTACAGGATGGAAAACAGCCTTTCCAAGAATGATATCCTCTATCTCTATCTGAATCAGATATATCTCGGTCACGGGGCCTATGGTGTCCAGGCTGCAGCAGAGAACTATTTTCATAAAAACGTGGATGAACTGAATCTGGCGGAAATGGCTATTCTCGCAGGTCTTCCTCAGGCGCCAAGCAAATATTCACCTGCCACGAATCCGGAGTTGGCAAGGGAAAGACAGACTTATGTCCTAAACAGAATGGTCGATGAGGGCTATATAAATGTTGTAGAGTCTACCGATGCTATGAATACAGTCATTGACGTTCATCCCATCTCCGACTTGAACTATGAAGCAGCGCCCTATTTCACAGAGCATATCAGGAGGTATCTGGAATTTAAATATGGTGCAGATACCTTGTACAGGGAAGGATTATCTGTTTTTACTTCCCTTCATCTGGACAAGCAAAAAGCTGCCCAAAAGGCTTTGAAAAAGGGATTGCATGCGCTGGATAAACGACAGGGCTACCGGGGGCCTATCAGAAATATTGCTAAAGAAGAATTAGACACTCTGCTTGAAGCCTATGATAAAAAGCTGGAGAAAGATCCCATAGAAGATGGGAAAATTTATGAAGGTATTGTTACCGAAGTCAACAGCCAGAAAAAATATACCGAAATCAAGCTCGGGAACAAAGCCCGTGGAAGAGTTCCCCAGAAAGACATCATGTGGGCCAGAAAGCCTGACCCCGAGGTTGCCTTCTTTGACGTTGCAATCAGGGACCCCAAGGATGTATTTAGTGTAGGTGATGTTGTCCAGGTCAAGGTCAAGGGCTCTATCGGTGAGGAGGGGTATCTGAATTTATCCCTTTATCAGGAGCCCTTAGTGCAGGGCGCCCTACTATCAATCGATCCCAAAAACGGCTTTGTCAGAACGATGGTCGGTGGTTTTGACTTTAAGAAAAGTAAGTTTAACCGGGCTATTCAGTCAAGAAGACAGCCGGGTTCTTCCTTTAAGCCGGTTGTCTATTCAGCCGCTATCGATAAGGGCTATACACCGGCCAGTATTATCATGGATTCCCCCATAATTTATAAAGGCAATGAAGATGCCTTAACATGGAAACCTAAAAATTATGAAGAAAAGTTTTATGGTCCCACCACCCTTCGCACGGCCCTGACAAAATCAAGAAATATTGTCACCATCAAGATTATGCAGGATCTTGGCGTTGATTATGTCATTAATTATGCGAGAAGGATGGGGATTAAAAGTCACCTTAATCGGGATTTTTCTATTGCCCTTGGTTCTTCAGGCCTGTCTCTACTCGAGTTGACTTCCGCTTATAGTATCTTTCCTGGCGGGGGCAAGCGTATCGAGCCGATATTTATCACTAAAATTGTGGACAGAGACGGCAATATCCTGGAAGAGCTCTCAACTGCAAACATGAAGCCTGAAGTCCTGGAAGAAGAGAAAGTTGATGACGAGGTGGTGGAAGAGAAAGAGACGATCGAAAATGATGAGGCGGAAGAGCTTAAGATTGTAGCACTGCCTGAATCTTTGCAGAACCTGCCGGAAGGTTATGCCATTAGTCCTCAAACAGCCTATCTCATGACCAATATGCTTCAAGGCGTTGTTCAGCATGGAACTGGCTGGCGGGCAAAACAGCTGGGGAGACCCGTTGGGGGGAAAACAGGGACAACCAACGATCTTTTTGATGCCTGGTTCACGGGTTTTACTCCGGATCTTGTGACAGGCACCTGGGTTGGTTTTGATCAGGAAGCGCCACTGGGCAAATATGAAACCGGTTCAGGCGCGGCCGCCCCTATATGGGTCGACTATATGAAAGAGATTTATATAGATAAACCTGTTGAGGATTTCCCCATTCCGAAGGGAATAACATTTACACGGATTGATATCAAGTCGGGATTACTTGCACCTCCGGAGCAGGAAGAAGATGTTCTCTTTGAATGCTTCAGGGAAGGGACTGCACCAAAGCAGTTCGCCACCCAGGTCACACCCGATTCCGGTCAGTTCTTCAGACTTGATCTATAGAACGTAGCCCTTGCCCTCTGTTGCTTTTCTAAACTTACGTTTCAGACATCTTAAGACTCACCTTATAAGGTGTAAATGGCGATTTTTGGGGGGATTAATTTCCCTTCTCATTACAGCCTCTCTTACCGCATTAATTCCATGGCTTCTGAAAAAAGGCGTCGATGCCATAAGTGAGGACAACCTTTCAAAAGTCTACCTCTTTTCTGCGTCAATTATAGTGGCGGCTCTATTCCAGGGGGGCGCCAGAATTTTATCAAGAACGATTATCTACTCCATAGGGAGAAAAACGGAGTATCATTTAAGGAGTGATTTCTTCCGTCATTTGCAAAGGCTTAGTCCCTCTTTTTTTGACAACATGAATACGGGCGATATAATTTCAAGAAGTACGAATGACATCAGTTCCGTCAGGATGCTGATGGGCGCGGGCTTTTTGCAGGTAGCCAACAGCACCATTATATATCTCACCATTATACCGATGATGTTATTCCTTGACCCGCGCCTCACCTTCTACGCCCTCATCCCTTATCCCTTGCTCATCATCATCAGCAGGTTCCTGACGAAAGCGCTTTATCACAGGTCTCATGATGTTCAGGAAACATTTGGAGAAATGAGCACAAAGGTTCAGGAAAACCTGAGTGGCATTGCTGCCGTCAAATCATTTAACATTGAAAAATCCGAGTGCCGTGCCTTTGATAAAATTAATAAAAGCTATCTGAACAAGACGCTTCACCTTGCAAAACTTCGTGCCATTATGTTTACTCTCATGACCGGTCTCAGTTCTCTGGCAAGCCTGATTATTCTCTGGAAAGGAGGTGTGGCGGTAATAACAGGAAGGATTGGCTTAGGAGATTTTGTCGCATTTATTGGCTATACAACCCTGCTCATCTGGCCCACTGTCGGTCTTGGATGGATAATAACGGTCATCCAGCGTGGTTTTGCCGCTCTTGACAGAGTAAACTACATCATGGATATTGAACTTTCTATTAGGGATAAATCGGATAGTCAGGCGGACAGGATCAGGCTGAATGGGAAAATAGAGTTTAAAAAACTTAAATTTTCTTACAAAAACCGATTAGACAATACAGAATCTTCGCCTATTCTAAAAGGAATTAACCTTAGCATAGACGCCGGGGACAGGGTTGCCATTGTGGGCCCCACGGGCGCGGGCAAAAGCTCTTTGCTAAACCTTATTCCCAGGTTGTATGAGATTGAAGAAGGATCGCTCTTTTTTGATGACCGTGACATCCTGGACATCCCCCTTAATCAACTAAGGACGCAGATAGGTTATGTCCCACAGGATGCACATCTCTTTTCAGAAACGATCAAAGAAAATATTCTTTTTGGCCGATATGTGGACGACGCCGCTTTTATGGAAGCGGCGGAGACTTCCAGCCTTTTGCAGGATGTCGATTCATTCCCTGACAAGTTTGATACCCTCCTTGGTGAAAAGGGAATTACTCTTTCCGGAGGACAGCGCCAGAGAACGGCTTTGGCGAGGGCGCTTGTAGGAAAACCGCCCATTCTCATACTGGATGACTCTTTTTCAAACCTTGACACCCATACGGAGGAAAATATACTTACAGCCTTAAATGAAGAGCTGGGTTCAGAAACAACGTGCATCATTGTTTCTCACAGAGTATCAACAATCAGGAATTGTAACAGGATCGCCTTTATGAAGGAGGGAGAAATTATTGAAACAGGCTCTCATGACGAGCTTCTGACTAAAGGCGGAGAATATGCAGACTTTTTTAACCGCCAGAAACTTGAGGAAGAGCTGGAAGAGATTGCTTGACAGCAACATCAGATTTTGTATCCTATTACACATACCCTTTGTTTTATCCGCCATGAACCCTAGACATAAATCATATAGACCTGAAAAAAGCATTTGGACACAGATTTTAGCTTCGCAGCGCTCTAAGAAGAAATACTAGGTCGACTTGATTTCACTGATTTATTATGATCTTTCAAAACCTTAGATCAAAGAAAAGTTTAACCTTTGTGGTTAAAAATTCCATAAGAGGTTTACCCCGTTAGATAATAGATACATATCTATCTCAGGATATTAGGAAGGTTGATATCTAACGGGGTTTATCTGTGATATTCATAACTTATCAGTGTTAATCTGCGTCTAACTGAGGTTTTTTGGATGAAAGATATTCACACACAGCACAGCAGAAGTGAATCAACCTTATTTTCCACCTTCATGCCGGTGGTGGCACTGCTGAGGGTGGAAAAACAGTATGGAACCCTCCTTGTCCTTTTGCCCGCCCTCTGGGCCCTTTTTATTGCCTCTGAGGGGAAACCTGATCTGCTCTTATTGATTATCATTATCTTTGGCGCTTTTTTCATGCGCAGTGCCGGATGTGCGATTAATGACATTGCAGACAGAAAATTTGATCCCCATGTCGAAAGAACAAAGAGTCGTCCACTGGCATCGGGGAAGCTGGCAACGTCACATGCAGTCATCATCTTTCTCCTGGCCGTTCTTTTTGCCGCCTTGCTCACTTTATACCTTAATCCTCTCGCCATTATCCTAAGTACATTTTGTCTCTTTTTTGTCATCTTATACCCTTTTACAAAGCGGTATATTTCCTTTCCGCAACTCTTTCTCGGCATCGCCTTCGGGTGGGGATCAATTATTGTCTGGGCCGCCGTAAAGGAAGAAGTTGCATTAACGGCATATTTGATCTTTACTGCCACTGCCACCTGGGCCGTAGCCTATGATACGGTTTATGCAATGATGGACATCGATGATGATGTCCGGGTGGGTGTTAAGTCTACGGCCATTCTTTTCGGTCGGTTTGTTAAAGAGGTGGTGGCTATTTTTTTTGGTGTCACACTCATCCTTCTTTGCTGCGTAGCTCTCGTTTCCGGTCTGGGACTTTTTTACTTCCTGTCCGTGGCAATTGCCGGGATACTGTTTTTCAGGCAGGTTTATTCCCTATCACAGGGAATGGACCGGGTAGCCGCTTTTAAGGCCTTCAAGTCAAATGTAGTGGCCGGCATTATTATCCTGGGCGGGATAATAGTGGATTATATCATTTGATTTTTTGCGTGACTTTTAACGAAGAAAAATCATTGACGAAAGAAAGAAAACGTGTCATTTCTATCCATTGGCGGCCCTAGCCGAATCCACCCTTCGACGGCTCAGGGTGACAGTCTTTATTCATAGGCGAGTGCGTTTTAACCACTATGGTCAGTATGGGTGGATTCGGACAGCAAACCGTTGTAATTTAATGTAGAATGAGCCCGTAGCTGTTGGCCTTCCGGTGTGACAATTAGATAAATACTTTAATCCTGAAAAAAGAGTATGTCCAAAATTAAGGAAGATGTAATTATTCTCGGAGGCGGTCCGGCTGGACTGCTGACCTCTTATTATCTGAAAAGTTTTGGTGTTGACGCGCTGGTCATCGAGAAAGGCAAAATCGGCCAAGCCTGGAGAGAAATGCGAGACAGGATGGTCATGTTATCGCCCGCCGTTGCGTCGCATGACATGACCTCCCTATCCTTTGAAAATCCTATATGGAATTTTGTAAAACTTAGTGGTCCCTTTGCAACGAAAGAAGAATTTATTGAATACCTTGACAAATTTGTAAAGAAAAATAAGGTACGCGTCTCTCAGGGTAACGAGGTTACCTATGTGACATCTAATCCCGAGGGATTCGAGGTCGGCACTAACAATAATTCAACATATGTGGCAAAGGTTGTCGTTGTCGCCACCGGAGTGGCAGGTAACGCCTGCCTTCCTGATATTCCGGGTATGAAGGGCAATAAGAGAGTCGTCCATGCAAGAAACTACAAGGGATTTGAGGCCTACAGGGAAAAAAAAGTACTCATTGTGGGAGCCGGTAACTCCGGTGCTGAGTTGGCGGTGGAACTCTCCGGCATTTCAAAGGTGACCCTTGTTAATAAGCATAAACTCAAATATTTCAGTAAAACAAATAACTTAAGTCATATACGTGGGCTATCTGAAAGTCTTCTTAAGGAACTGATCAAGTTCAAGATCATTAATTTAAAAGAAAGAGTGGAATTGGAGACGATAGAAAAGGGAAAGGTCTCTTTTTCTGATGCTACAATAGATAACTTTGATGAGATTATATTTGCAACAGGTTATTGCGCCAATCTGCCAAAGTTTATCGATATGAAAGTTAAAATCGCAAAAAATGGTTACCCCAACCTTTCAGCCACCTGTGAAAGCGTCTCAAGAAAGAGTTTGTATTTCACCGGCCCCCTTGCCCATAATTCTGGCCTTTGTGCCTTTATTCACTGCTTCCGGCCTATAGTGGAACCAATGGCCCTTGATATAGCGGATAAATTAGGCCATTAATTTCATCTCTTAGTACGTTCCGCCGACATCGGGAGAAGAACCAAAATCATTAAGCCCTGATTTTATAAGGTATAATTAAACGTCAGAATGGGAGCCAAATGTTAAACTTCACCTATCATAATCCTGTAAAAATTATTTTTGGCGGACACACCCTTCGGGAACTGCGAAAGCTCATTCCCCAGAATAAAAAAATCCTATTAACCTATGGTGGCGGGTCAATAAAAAAAAATGGCGTCTATGATAAAATCACAAAAATTCTTAAAAATTACCAAGTCATAGAATTTGGCGGAATAGAGTCGAATCCCCAATATGAAACTTTGATGAAGGCTGTCGCCCTTGCAAAAAAAGAGGCCGTCGATTTTCTTTTGCCAGTAGGTGGCGGTTCCGTTCTTGATGGAACAAAATTCATTGCAGCGGCGACTAAATTTAAGGGGGAGGATCCCTGGGATATAATCGCAAAAAAGGCGCCCGTTGAAGAGGCGATCCCTTTGGGTGCCGTTATTACACTTCCCGCCACAGGTTCTGAAATGAACGGCTATGCCGTGATATCCAGGGCATCAACTGAAGAGAAGCTGGCCTTTGGCAGCCCTTTGTGTTATCCCCAATTTTCAATTCTCGATCCTGAGTCAACTTTTTCCCTGCCCGAAAGGCAGGTTAGCAATGGTATTGTGGACAGTTTTGTTCATGTCATGGAGCAGTATATGACGGTGAGAGAAGGTGCTCCCTTGCAGGACAGACAGGCAGAAGCGATATTGATGACCCTGATTGAAGAAGCCGGCAAGGTGAAGATAAACCCCGATGACTACACTGTGCGGGCAAACCTTATGTGGTGTGCCTGCCAGGCCTTGAACGGACTCATCGGATGCGGCGTCCCACAGGACTGGGCAACGCATATGATAGGCCACGAATTGACAGCCCTTTATGGCCTTGATCATGGGCAGACCCTTGCCGTTGTCCTGCCTGCCGTGCTTAAACACCAGAAGGAAAACAAATTGGACAAACTCTGTCACTATGCTGAAAAAGTGTGGGGTGTTCAGAAAGGCACTGACAGAGAAAAGGCGGACATTGCAATCGAAAAAACAAAAGATTTTTTTGAGGTCCTTGGAATGAAAACGAGCTTAAGCGCCTACGGAATTTCATCAGAGAAATTCGAAACCATTGCCAGCCGTTTTGATGAGAGAAACATGTTTTTGGGTGAAAAGCAGAATATAGGAAGGAAAGAGGTGATGGAGATTCTCAAACTATGTCTTTAAGTGTAGAAGCCTGTATGTAATCGGGCAAAATTTATATGACATTAACGCAAAATCTGATAACGGGTCGAGTTTAAATCCCTCCTAACCTCCCTTTAAAAAAGGGAGGCACATAACTCTCCCCCTTTGTAAAGGGGGATTTTAATTCATTGATTAATATGCCCGGTCTAAGCTCTTTTTCTCAATCTTTTCTTGTCTTTCACAAGAACGACTGCAGGCTTTTTTTGACGGGATTTGATTAAAATTGTTGTCGTTATTGTGATGGCTGTTAATATTCCCAAAGCTGTTATCATTTAAAGATCCTCCAAATTGAAAAATGTTATTTAAAAAATTATAATAATTAGATGGGTAACCAGGAAAGAAGTTGCATTCTATTATTTATGCCTTGATCAAACCTAAAGCGGGGAAAACCCTCAACTGCCTCCAATAACGATTACCGGCTGACCTTCCCTGACCCTTTCATTGCCCTTGATGATTACCTTCATTCCTGCTTTCAGGTTTTCTGCCCTCAAGCCGACCAATTCTCCCTGGTAACCTGTGATGTTTACTGGTATAGACTTGGCTTTAGAATCGATAACAGTAAAAACGATCGTTTTTCCGAACTTTCTAATAATGGCGTCACGATGAACAAGAAGGCTTTCCTCCTTCTTTCCTGCAGGAAGACGGGCAATGCCCTCCATTCCCTCAACAAGTGATAATCTGTTTTTTGCCCTGATCTTGACGGGAAAGGTCCGCGTTGAAATATCTCCTCTCGGGATAATTGCCGCCACTTTCCCTTTTAGCTCATTCCCTGCCACTCTCAGGTTGACTTTCATCCCCTTTTTTACATGCATTATGATCTCTTCCGGCACGTCAACGACAACGTCTATAACCTTGTCATAGGCAACAAGGGCCACCACCGCCCCGTCACTGCACCACTCTCCGCGGTCTACCTGCCTGCTTATGACGATCCCGCTAAAAGGTGCCACAATGCGCGTCTTACTCACTTCAATGTTGAGGCGTCCCGCGTCAGCGGCAAGGGAAGCAACCCTGTTTCCCAGGCCCTTCACATTGAATGTATGATCATCGTAAGTCTGTTGGGCAATAGAGTTTTCCTTATAAAGATTTTCTATCCTTTTTAAGTCATTCTTCGCCTTTTCAAGGTCATTCCCGGCCTGCGACAGAGAAGCATTTGCCGCCTCCAGTGATTTTTCCAGGATGTCCGAGTTTAGCTTAACAAGTAAGTCCCCCTTTTTTACGCGGCTGCCCTCCTCGACGTTGACAGTATCAACCCTGCCTCTCACTTCGCAGGCCACATTTGACACCTCTTTATAATAAACGGTGCCGCT
>JADFVM010000229.1 GCA_015222555.1 Pseudomonadota bacterium | reverse complement strand
TTGAAGCGATTTAGTATACATTGAGATAAACAGATGATAACTATGATAGAGAATTTTCTTGGCGGAGATAACAGTTTAATAGGGACAATAACATCAGTCATATTTTTGCTGTTCATTGTATTCTACCAGAAAATTATGATAATGCAGACCCTCTGGAGAGCTGAAAAAGATCTCAAGACACTTGATGAATACACAAAAAAAGCAGAAGGGTACGTGCTGCACAATATTTCAAAAAAGCCGGACAAAAAGCTAAAGCATGATATCAGCAATTTTATGGATTTCTTTATTTCAACACCTGTAGATGTAGATCCTTACGGAATCCTGAACAAGATAGAGCACATAATGAATGAATCCGAGAGAAGGTTCAACTATTTTGTGGACACTATAGCGCCAAATCACAACATGACTGAGAAAGCCAACCTGAGATTTGGTCTGATTGGCGCACTCGGCGTCAACCAGATATACAAAATCGTAAGGCATCTGATAATAACCATAAAAAAGACCAACAATCTCCAGATGGTGCTAATCCTCCAGATGTACATGCCGCTACTCCTGAAAATGGCAAAAGGCAACGTCAAGGCGACTCATGCATTCATCAAAGGTATTCCGATCGGCGACGCAATAGGGCCTATGCTCGCTGCTTCATTCAAGACAAAAGAAGGCGAGGAGATCGCAAAAGATGTTCTTGTAAGTGAAGAAGCAATAGAGGGCAAAACCGTTTTTGTCATGAAAGCAAAGGGTCCTGGCGCATCACTAGGCAAGCTTGGCAAAGCAGTAGAAGCCCTGAGAGAGCGCGAAAACATTGACCACATAATTACAATGGATGCTGCCGGGAAACTTGAGGGCGAAGAGACCGGCTCTATAGCAGAAGGCGTCGGAGTAATGATGGGCGGCATAGGTGTTGAGCGCTCGAAAATAGAAGAAGTTGCATTGAAGCATGATCTTCCGCTGGACGGCGTCGCGATAAAGATGGGCATTATGGAAGCCTCATCTCCCCTGCATAAGAAAGTGTTCAGCTCACGGGACAAGGCTAGAGACGTTGTAAAACGACTGATTAAAGAGACAAGGAACGAGAAAATATTGTTACTTGGCGTCGGGAATTCATGCGGCATCGGGAACACAAAGACATCGCTTGCAGGCCTTGAGGTGAAATTAAAGCCGATATGGAAGAAACAGAAGCAGGAAGAGGAAGAGGAAGAAAAAAAGGAACGCGGCTGGTTCTAGGTATTTGCCATTCTCCTGCAAGCTGCCTGATGATGTTCTTTAAAGCTTGCTGTCTGTCTGGACGCAACAGTAAATTATATAATATAAATTTCTAAAGAATATGTATGAATGCCCAGATAATTGTGATGGATTTTGGTTCGCAGTATGCGCACCTGATAGCGCGAAGAGTGCGGGACCTTGGCGTATTCTCATCAGTTGTTTCAAATGAGTTGAGTGCAGATGATATCAGGACACGTTTCCCGGACATAAGAGGCATTATACTCTCAGGCGGGCCCGATGATGTTGTAGATCCGACAGCGCCGCAGTGCGATAAGAATATATTTGAGCTGGGCGTTCCGGTTCTCGGTCTCTGCTATGGACACCATATTATCGGACATTATCTGGGAGGGAAAGTGGGCCTGGGTGCCGGGAGAGAATACGGGATTACAAAGCTGAAAGTAGCCAGGAAAGACACAATCCTAAAGGGATTTGATAAAGTTGAGGCAGTATGGATGAACCATGGCAACTCTGTTACCGCACCTC
>JADFVM010000228.1 GCA_015222555.1 Pseudomonadota bacterium | reverse complement strand
GTGCACCGGCCTGGGGGCCGTTGCCATGGGTCAGTACCTGGAGATAACCGGCCTTGCAGATACGGGCGATCTCCCGCGCCGTCCTGTCTACGTTGCCGAACTGCTCTTCGGTTGTTCCTTTTTCGGCTGACTGTTTAATTGCATTGCCACCCAGTGCGATAACAACCAATTTTTCATACATGGATAGCCTCCTTATTGAATCTTAAGATATAATAAGAACGAGCAATGCTTTTTCCGTGTGCATTCTGTTTTCTGCTTCATCAAAAACAACTGAATGTGAGCTGTCCATAACTTCATCCGTAACTTCAACACCGCGGCCGGCAGGCAGGCAATGTTCAAAGATTACATCTTTGTTGCACTTTTTAATAATGTCCATGGTTACCTGGTAAGGTGCAAAAGCTTCCTTTCTTTCATCCACTTCGCCTTCCTGGCCGATCCAGTACCAGACATCCGTATAAATGCAGTGTGCATTCTTTGTAGCTTCATCAATATCTGCGGTCTGTTTGAAAACACCGCCGGATACCTTGTTGTTTGCTTCGAACAGGTCACTCCATTCAGGAAGGATCTGGTATTTTTCAGGTGCGCAATGGGTATAGTTCATGCCCAGCTTGGAGCAGATCATTGCAAGGGAATGAGCTGGCTGTGTACGATCACCAAAAAAGGTAACATTCCTTCCTCTAAGGTCGGTACCGAATCTTTCCATCATGGTGTAGATGTCAGCTAATGCCTGGCAGGGATGGTTAACATCCGTCATGGCGTTTACAACCGGAACGTCTGCGTATTTTGCAAATTCTTTCAGCTCTTCAAAATTGTTCCAGCGAATCATGATGACATCATGATAACGACTTAATACTTTTGCTGTATCGTAAATGGACTCTTTAACACCAAGGTGAATTTCACCGGGTTTCAAGTAAAGTGAAAAACCCCCCAGCTGCTGCATGCCTAGCTCAAAAGAGATACGTGTACGTGTTGAACCCTGATCGAAAATCATACCCAGAGATTTGCCGGCCAGGTAAGGGGTGTACTGACCGCGTTTGGCTTCAAGTTTTAATTCTCTGGTTGTCTCCAGCATCATCATTATTTCTTCGCGGGTAAAATCATGAAGCTGTAAAAACTGTCTTCCTGTTAAACTGCTTTTCATAATGAACTCCATAAACCTTATAAATGTGTTGCGCCATTTTTATGTTGATATATATTGCCTTCGGTTTTTTGCGGCACCAATAACGGCTTGGTGGAATTCAAGCTCGTAAAGGCTGTATTTTTCAGGCGTGTTGAAACAAAGATTCATTTCCTTAAGGGCTAACTCCATGGCACAAAGATCCTTATTGGTTCTGCGCTGGGCGACAAATTCGGTGGCCGTCCATTCCAGACTTTCGGGAGCCTTAAGGATTTCCAAAATCGCTCCCCTTTTGATGGACAGGATAATGCTGAACGGTTCGATGGGTGCTTTTGCCGAAGAAGTCGCTAGATAAGTTCCGCTGCAGGGCCGATTTTCCAATATTACTAACAAGCTCAAGATCCTTAGAGCTTCCCTTAAAGACGGCCGACTGACGTTCAGCATTTGGTAACGTTCATAAGTGTTTACATGGACATTTTTTAGGCTCGGGCAATACGACCAAATCCAAGAAATCCCAAAATCTTACCGGTCATGCGCCTTATTGATCCGCTCACCGAAAAATCCCACTGCCCTTTTATGACAGATTGATGCAAAGGTACGATTTACCTTTGCAAACAAAGAATCAAGGCTAAAGCGTGATCAGAAACCTCTTCAATGCAATAAACAGGTACATTACAAACATAACTTCCCTTCTGTGTTGTGGTCGTGTTCAACATCGACCTGTTCGGTGGTCTTAGCGAACAATCAATCTTCCTTTTTGCTGCTATAAAAGTAATATGTAACATCCTTTGGCAGAATGCTTCCTAACTGTTCATGCTCGCCTATTTCGAGCTTTTTCACTTTCAGCTTCACTTTCAGGTAGGCCTGACCCATGGCCTCATCCAGATAGAATTTTCGGTCTAAGGCTTTAATTCCTAGCCGATTGAGCACATCGAGAACTTCATCAAAGTCGGTGTTTTCTCTTTCTTCTGTTTGACTCACAAAAACCAGATAGCTGAATGCCGGATTGAGCGCTCCCTTCAAAAGTGTGAAAAAGGATGTTTCCCTATTTTTCGGCGCCATTTCTCTTCTTATTTCAGTTTCAGTTTGTAAATGGCTTCATCAC